>DATAIW010000469.1:0-2069 GCA_036262455.1 Candidatus Limnocylindrales bacterium
TCGGGATCGTCCTCGGCTCCGGCCTCGGCGGACTGGCCGACGACCTCGAGGATCCGGTCGCGATCCCGTTCGCCGAGCTGCCCGGCTGGCCGGCCGCGACCGCCCCTGGCCATGTCGGGCGGTTGTTGCTCGGCCGGCTCGACGGGACGCCCGTCGTCATGCTCCAGGGCCGCTTCCACGTGTACGAGGGCAACGACCCGGGCCTCGTCGTCCAGCCCGTGCTCCTCTTCCGCAAGCTCGGCGTGGAGATCGTGGTCCTGACGAACGCCGCTGGCGGCGTCGATCCCGGCTTCGGGCCCGGGACGCTGATGGTCATCGCCGACCACCTCAACCTGACGGGTCGCACGCCCCTTCTGGGCCCGAACTCCGACAAGATCGGACCGCGATTCCAGGACCTGACCGACGCCTGGAGCCCGCGGCTCCGGACCGCGCTGAAGGCGGCCGGCGCGGCGGAGGGCGTGGCGCTCGAGGAGGGCGTCTACGCCGGCCTCCTCGGGCCGCAGTACGAGACCCCGTCCGAGGTCCGGATGCTCCGCGGCCTCGGCGCCGACGCCGTCGGGATGTCGACCGTCCTCGAGTGCATCGCCGCGCGCTGGGCCGGCCTCGAGGTCTGCGGCGTGTCGCTCGTGACGAACGCCGGCGCGGGCTACAGCGGCGAGCCGTTGAGCCACGAAGAGGTGATGGCTGCCGGCGCCGAGGCAGGGCCACGGCTCGCGCGCGTGATCCGGAGGTTCGTCTCTGGCACCGGGTGAGGTCGCCTAGAACGGCTCCCAGATGAACTCGAGCGTCGTGACGTGGCCACCGACGTCGACGCAAAGCGAGTCGCTCGCTCGCGCTGGGAGCGGGTCCTCAATCCATGTCTGAACGACGTGGAAGCCCTCGGCCTTCTGCAGCAACAGCCCGCTCGAGAAGTGGATCGCGGCACCTTCGTCGAAGGCGCCGCCGTCGATCAGCCAGCATTTGCCATCCGGAATGACTTCGGGCCCGGTCGCCCCCGGCAGTCTGTTCAGAAGCCGCGGGGGGAGGTCGACCCACCACGTGGGTGGGACGCTGGGCCCCGCCAGCATGAGGTCGCCGGGCTTGAGCACGCCGCCGCCGTTCGGCAGCCGGACCGGGGAGTTGTCCGGAAGCGAATACGTCGGCCCATCGCCAAGGCGGACCGTGCTCGTCAGCGTGCCGGTCTCCGTCGCCTCGATCAAGCCGATCACAGCGGGCTCGAAGATCGTCGACGGGGACGGCGGCGGGTCACCTCGGCCGCCGAGGCCGCAGCCGAGCACGAGCGAAGCGGCGACGCCGACGAACCCCGGGATCGCCCCCCGCCGCCGCATCAGCGAACCGTCAGCTCCCGGCCGGCCGCCTTCGCGGCCTTCGACTTCTCGGCCCAGGCGTTGAGGACGTTGTCCTTGTGCGGCCGGATCGGGCAGTGCTCGTCGCGGTTGCCCATCTCGTCGCAGTAGCCGAGGGCGACGCACTTCGGGGCGAGGAAGCTGCCGAGGAACGGCGAGACCTGGAAGATCTCGTGGCGGATCAGCTGGAAGAGCCGGCGGATCTCCCATTGGGCCATCGTGCAGAGGCGCAGCCCGGACATGTGGATCAGGGCCCGCAGGTTGGTCGTCATCACGAGGTTCGTGCGGGTCGCGTTCGGGAACACGAAGCGGGCATCCTCGCCCGGGATCCCCGCGCCGACGAGCTGGCTGTAGAGATCCATCGAGCCCGCGATCTGCTCCTCGTAGGCCTCGCGGAGGTCCGGGTCGGCGTCCTGGATCGTCGCCGGCAGCATCGTCGAGGCGCCCTTGAACGTGACGTAGCGCTGGCTCTGCTGGTCGAACGCGACGCCGGCTCGATGGCGGACGAGCTGGTGTGACAGCGTCCGCGACACGCCGCTGATGCCGAAGGTGAAGACGACGTGCTCGATCGTGGAGCCGTGGCCGGACTCGATCACGCCGGAGATCAGCTTCTGCATCTTCGCCTGCTCGATCTTGCCGGTCGCGGCTCGCTCGAAGATGTCCTCCGGGGTGAGCTCGGAGTAGCACGTCCGGCAGGCGGTGTAGATCAGCGGGACGTAGTAC
>DATAIW010000470.1:0-1869 GCA_036262455.1 Candidatus Limnocylindrales bacterium
GCGTCGAGGAGCCCCTCCTCGATCATCGTCTTCGCCCCGCCCATCCCCTCCTCGCCGGGCTGGAACATCAGGATCACCCGGCCCGGCAGGTCCGCCCGCCGATCCTGGAGGAGCCGCGCCGCGCCGAGCAGCATCGCCACGTGGGTGTCGTGGCCGCAGGCGTGCATCGCGCCGTCGATCTCGGAGGTGAAGTCGAGGCCGGTGTCCTCGTGGAGCGGGAGCGCGTCCATGTCGCCCCGGAGGAGGACCGTCGGCCCGGGCAGGCCGCCCTCAATCACCGCCACGACGGAGCTCAGCGCCGTTCCCTTCGTCCCCTGGATCCCGAGCTTCGCGAGCTCCTCGAGGACGACGCTCTGGGTGTGGGGCAGGTCGAGCCCGACTTCCGGCCGACGATGAATCCGGCGCCGGATCGTGACGACCTCGTCCTGGATCGCCTCGGCGGCGGCCAGCAGCCCGGCCCGATCGAGGCCTCGGCCGCCCCCATCGGGGTCGGGGGCGCTGAAGACGGACAGTTCGGCGCGATCGATCTTCGTCATGGCGCCGAGAATACGACGAGGACCCGTTTCGCTCATCGGAGAGCCGGTGGGACGCAGCCCGACGCCAATTGCGCGACGATCCTGCAGGGCTGCGGCGCGACCATCCCCACCAACGTCACCACGACGGCCGGGTGAACCGATAACCGCTACCACCGCGGCAGGGACGGCGCGGCGCGGCGGGTGCGGCGTCACCGGGCCGGCGTCGACCACCAGAGGAGCGGCGCGCCGTCGACGTCGCGGCCGATCCATGCGACGCCGCCGGCCAGCAGGAATGCGGCGTCCGCGGTCCGGCCCTCCGACCACGTCGGCCGGGACGCGACATCCCCCGACGCCGCAAGCCGATTCCAGCGGAGGCCGTCGGTCGAGATCCATTCGGCAACGCGGTCCTCGCCATCGAAGGTGGTCCCGATGATCCGGAGACCATCTCCGGCCCGTGGTGTGATCGCGTTGCCGACCGGCTTCGGCAGAGCGGTCCAGGTCCGGCCGTCCGGCGACTGCCAGCCGAAGTCGTTGGCCTGCTCTCCGAGCGACCACGCGACCATGCCGTCGCGGCCCGCGAAGACGGGACCGACCACGTCGCCGCGTGACGCGACCGCGGCCACGACCAGGGCCGGCTCCCACGTGATCCCGTCGGCCGAGGACCACGCAGCGGGCGTCGCGTCGGCGTTGTGGCCGGCGCAGCACACCGGCTCCGATCCGCCGGTGGACCCGGTCACCACCCAGCCGCGGCCGGGGATCGCCGCCACGGCGTCGAAGTGGGCATCAGCGAACGTGTCCGGCTGGGGGTGCGCGCTCGCCCAGATCGCACCGTCCGACGAGCGCCAGATGCCGGGACGGGTCCAGCCCGCGTCACCGACGAGGAAGACCGTTTCGCCGTCGCTCGCGACCGAGGCGACGCGGACGCCGACGAGGGGAGCAGGCTGCCTCTCCTGGGTCCACGACGCGCCGTCGCTCGATGTCCAGATCGCGATCGGCAGCGGATCGCAGACCTGCCCCTCGCCTTCGGGCGGGACGCACTGGAGGACCCCGGACAGCCCGATCGCGACGAGCCCGGCGTCCGTCCGGCGGACCGATTCAAGCGACGAATCGCCGATCGCCGGGGCATCGAGCAGGGTCCGCGTCCAGGATCGGAGATCGGGCGAGGTCCACGCGGCGGCCACCGACCCGCCGGCCGCGGTCTGGACCTGGCCGACCGCGACGAACCCGCTCGGCGTCGCGATCAGGTCCGAGGCGGTCGTGGACGGCTCGGAACGGAGCGGCGCCGACCAATCGAGGCCCGTCCATTCGGCCTCCTCGGCGAAAGTCGGCGGATGGGACGGCGACCCCGGAGGGC
>DATAIW010000471.1:0-2624 GCA_036262455.1 Candidatus Limnocylindrales bacterium
CATCTGGTCGACCTCGGCGCTGGCGAGCCTCGGTTCGGGTTTGGTCGTCGCGGCCGCCGGCTACACGACGCTCGGCCTCCTTGGCGTCGCGATCGTCGCCGGCCCTGCGCTCCTGCTGCTCAGTCGGCGGCATGCCATCGCCGCCGGCGGCGCTTCCTAGGGCACGAGCTCCCGGACGAGCCACGCGGCGAGGGTCCGGGCGCAGTCGGCCACCTCGGCGACCGAGACCCACTCGTCGGCGGAGTGCGCGACGCGCTTGTCACCGGGCCCGAAGATCACCGTCGGCGTGTTGCCTTCGTTGACGAGGAGGCGCATGTCGGCGCCGTACGGCTCGCCGGCCAGCTCCGGGTCGCGACCAAGCACGTCGTGGACGACCGCCGCGAGGCCAACGGGCAGCGGGTGGTCCGCCGGCACTCGCGAGGACGAGAACTTGCCACCCGTCAGCTCGACCGTCGCGGGATGGTCACGCAGGAACGGGTCGGATTCGTTGGCGTCATCGATGCAGCGCTGCAGGTCGCGCTCCGCGTCACGCCACGTCTGGCCAAGCTTCACGCCGTAGCGGCCCTCGGCCTCGATCCTGTCGATGACCGACGACGCCCACGCGCCACCGGACACCTTGCCGATGATCGTGGCGTAGGGCAGGCCGTGGACCGTCATGAGCGGCTCTGTCTCGGCCGCATTCCGCGCGGTCTCGTCGGCCTCGAGGGCTCGGACGAGCGTTTGGAGCTTGTCGAGCGCGGAGATGCCCTCGCGGCGCACCGACGCGTGCGCGGCGCGACCGGGGACGGTCAGCTTGAACGTGATCGCGCCCGCATGAGCGATCACGACATCGAGGCCGGTCGGCTCGGTGATGACCGCCATGTCGCCGGTCGCGCCTGCCCGGATCGCGGCGAGCATGCCCTGCCCGCCGTCTTCCTCGGACGGCACGATCGCGACGAGGACCTCGCCTGCGAGGCGGTCCGCCAGACCGGCCCCGGCGAGCGCCCGCACGGCGCCCAGGATCGAGGCGACGCCGCCCTTCATGTCGACCGCGCCGCGACCATACAGCCGATCGCCGTCGCGCTCGGCGGCCCACGGGTCGTGCGACCAGGTCGCGAGGTCGCCGGTTGGGACGACGTCGACGTGCCCCACGAGGACGAGCCGGCGACCGCCGGGCCGGCCAATCCGCCCAAGCACGATCGGCAACCGGTCCCGCGGCATCTCGTCGCCCGGCCAGTCCGGGTCGGCGCGGACGGCGTCGAGGGGCGGCTCCAGCCGCTCCACGGCAACGCCGATATCGGCAAGGAGCGCCGCGACGAGGTCCTGGACCGCGCCCTCGTCGCCGGTGACGCTCGGGACACGCACGAGCTGCGCGGCGACATCGGCCGTCCAGGCGGCGTTTACGGCGTCGACCGCAAGCTGCTCGACGTCGCGGAGCTGCGAGGCGCCCCCGTCCGTCGCGCGGCCGCCAGGCTCGCCCATCATCCGCGCAGGATCGGCCGGGTCATGCACGTCGGCCCGCCGGAGCCGTTCATCCCGATCTCGAACGCCGGATACGTGTGCACCTCGACACCATGCGCCGCCATCGCGGCCGCGGTGACCGGATTGCCCTCGGCGGCGATGACGACGCCCGGCCGCACCGCCAGCACGTTGACGCCGAGCGTGGGGTATTCCTCCTCGGGCACGTCGATCAGCCGGTAGCCGAGATCGCCCAGGAGCTGCCACAGCCCGACCGGGATCAGCGGCGTGAACACCACCGCAAGGTCGTCGGCGATCGGGCTGATCACGGACATGAGGTGGACGAGCTCGGCCGGGCCCTTCCAGTACGGGACGTCGAAGATCCGAACGTCGCCGCCGACGAGCGTCGCGAGCTGGTCGGCGCCGGCCTGGTTCGTGCGCAGCGTCCGGCCGATGCAGAACAGGTCCGGCCGCAGCCAGAACGTGTCGCCGCCTTCGATCGTGCCGGGCGCTTCGATCCGACCCGCCGTGGGGATGCCGCGCGCGCTCGTCCAGCCCTCGATCGCCGCGGCTTCGGGGACGCGGTTCGGCTTGCCGGGCCGCAGCGGGATCGCGCCCTTGTCCGTGACGATCAGCGGGTCGTACGCGTACAGCAGGTCCGGGCTGTCGATCTCGACGTCGAGCAGGTGGACCTTCGTACCGAGCGATGTGAGCAGGTTCGCGAACGCCGCATGCTCGCGCTTGGCGACCTCGAGGTCGCAATGGTGGAGGAAGCCGTAGGCGGGGTTGTCGAACGCGCGCCCGAACGCCTCACCGGGCGCCTTGAGCAGGGCATCGCGCAGCGGCGCAACGTTGCTCTGGCCGCCGTATGCCTGGCTCAAGACGCGGCGATCTCCGTCAGCTCCGCCGCGAGCCGGTCGATCTCGGCGCGCGTGTTGTAGTGCGTCAGCCCGATTCGGACCACGCCGTCGGGCGCGAGGCCCAGGCGTTCGATGAGCCCGGTCGCGTAGAAGTCGCCGTCCCAGACCGCGATCCCGCGCTTCCCGAGCCGCACCGCGACCTCGCGCGGCGACACGCCCGCGACGGTGATCGCCAGGGTCGGCGTCCGCCGATCCATGGCGTCCTCCGCGGTGAGCCCGAGCATTCGGACGCCGGCGATCGCGGAGAGCTTCCCTGCGAGGTATCGG
>DATAIW010000472.1:0-1802 GCA_036262455.1 Candidatus Limnocylindrales bacterium
GTCGTCAGCGGAGCGGTCGGCGCGAGGGCCGCTCGGGGCAGCCTGGCGGACACGAGGGCGGCGTCCGCGCCGACCGCTCCGCTGACGACCGGCCGGCCTGCCAGCGACCGGATGGCCGCGGGTCCGCCGACCCTCGAGCCGCCGTCTGCGGAGTTGCCGCCCGGGCGGACGCCCGACACGACGAGGGCGAACACGGCCAGGCCCACGAGGCCACGGCGAGCGGAATGGTGGCGAATCAAGCGATTCAAGGCGTTCTCCCGGCGGCGCGGAATGGCGGTTCGATCGACCTTGCGCACGGGACCCGCGGTCGCTCTGCCATCCTGCCACGCATCGGCGAACCACGGAAGCCGCCCCGTGATCGGGTGTTAGGATGGCCGCGGCGCGCCCCGCTGGACGCTCGGTACGAACCGGCGGCGCCCCCAGCGAGACGACCTCATTCCGCCGCCGCTCCCGCCGGGGTGGCGCGATCGTCTCCCGGAGGACCCGTGGCCGAGCGTCCCCGCGAACCCCGTCCCGATCCCACCGTGGCGTTCGACTTTGCCCGCCTGAACGGCTGGGATCGCGACTGGGAGGTCTTCAGCGACTTCGACCTGCCGACCTACGTCGGACCGACGACGTTCATGAATCTGCCGTGGATCACCGATCCCGCCGAGCTGCGGGCCCGCAATGTCGACGTCGCGATCATCGGCGCGCCGTTCGACGACGCCGTCAGCCACCGGCCAGGGGCGCGGTTCGGGCCGCGGGCGATCCGCGAGGCGCAGTACACCTCGGGCTCGGTCCATTCCCTCCAGCTCGGGGTCGAGCCGTTCGAGATCCTGAACGTCGTCGATGCCGGCGACGCGAACATCGTCCCGGCCTGGATCGAGCGGGCGCACGCGCTGATCCACCGCAAGGTCCGCGAGGTCGCCGCGACCGGGGCGATCCCGATCGTCCTCGGCGGCGATCACTCGATCACCTGGCCGAGCGCCACGGCGGTTGCCGAGGTTCGCCGGCCGGGGAGCATCGGCATTGTCCATTTCGACGCCCACGCCGACACCGCCAACGACGACTGGGGCGTCCTCGCCGGCCACGGGACGCCGATGCGCCGACTGATCGAGTCCGGTGCGGTCGACGGCCGGAACTTCATCCAGGTCGGCCTGCGCGGCTACTGGCCGCCGGTCGAGACGTTCGAGTGGATGAAGGAGCACGGCCTCCGCTGGCACTTCATGACTGAGGTCGAGGAACGTGGCGCCGACGCCGTGATCGACGACGCGATCGCCGAGGCGCTCGACGGGCCCGATTCGATCTACCTGAGCCTCGACATCGACGTCGTCGATCCGGGTCTCGCGCCGGGCACGGGAACGCCCGAGCCTGGCGGCTTCATGACCCGCGAATTGCTCCGAGCGATCCGCCGGATCGTCGGCCAGGTGGATCTTGCGGGCATGGACATCGTCGAGGTCTCGCCGCCGTACGACCACGCCGAGACGACGGCGCTGATCGCCTCGAGCGCCGCGACGGGCGGCCGATTCGCTACGCCGGGCCGGGCACCGGCGAGGGGCAGCCGAGTCCGGTTGTCGACGCAACCGGCCGGGCCACGAACGGCCACGCCCCGGCGCCCGGATGACCTCGCGCCAGACCGCGCCCACCGACGCCCCGCCGACGGCGACGAGTCGGGCCCTGGCCCGGCTCTACGATCTCGACCTCGTCGAGGACCCGGGCGACGTCAATCTCTACCTCGAGCTCGCGACCCGGACCGGGGGGCCAGTCCTCGAGCTCGCCGCGGGCAGTGGCCGGATCGCCGTCCCGCTCGCGCTCGCCGGTCA
>DATAIW010000473.1:0-3837 GCA_036262455.1 Candidatus Limnocylindrales bacterium
AGGCCGGCGCTCCAGTCGGGGCCGTAGCCCGCGGACTGGTCCATCGCGGCCGGGCTCATGACGCGCTCACGAACGGATCTTCGCATTCGCCGGGTCGTACAGCGGCTCGCGCATCACCTCGAAGCCGATCCATTCGCCGAACACGTCGATCTCGCCGCGGGTCCCGATCGGCGCGTCCTGCGGCAGGTAGGCGTAGGCGATCGAACGCTCGACCGCGTAGCCGTAGCCACCCGATGTCACCCGTCCGACGATCGCGCCGTCGATCCTGACCGGCTCGTTGCCGAGGCAGACGGAGCGCGGATCGTCGAGGACGAGGCAACGGAGACGCTTGCGCGGCCCGCCGGCGTTCGCCGCGACCAGCGCGTCGCGGCCGATGAAGTCGACGCCCTTGGCGAGGGCGACCGCGAAGCCGAGCCCGGCGTCGTACGGCGTCTCGTCGGGGGTGATGTCGCTCGCCCAGGCGCGGTAGCCCTTCTCGAGCCGCAAGGCGTCGATCGCCCGATAGCCCGCAGCGACCAGGCCGTGCGGCCGGCCTGCCTCCCACAGCGTCGACCACAGCGCCCGGCCGTATTCCGTCCCGGCATAGAGCTCCCAGCCGAGTTCGCCGACGTAGGTGACGCGGAGGGCGAGCGCCGGGACGTGGCCGACGCTCAGCTCGCGCGCGGTCAGGAACGGAAAGGCGGTATCGCTGACGTCATCGCGCGTGACGCTCGCGAGGATGTCGCGGGCCCGCGGACCCCACAGCCCGAGGCACACCCGGCCCGCGTTGAGATCACGGAGCAGGACCGAGCCGTCATCCGGCAGGTGGCTGCGGAGCCAGGCCGCGTCGTGTTCGCCGAACGCGGTCCCGGTGACGAGCATGAAGGCCTGGTCGGCGACGCGGGTCACGGTCAGGTCGGCCTGGATTCCGCCGCGCGGGTCGAGCAGCTGGGTGTAGACGATCGACCCGACCGGCCGATCGATCCGGCCCGCGCACATCCGCTCCAGGAAGGCGAGGGCTCCCGGGCCGGCGATCTCGAGCTTGGCGAAGGAGCTCTCGTCGAAGAGACCGGCCGCACGCCTGGTGGCGAGCGCCTCCGCGCCGATGGCCGGCGACCAGTGCTCCCCGGCCCAGCCGCGTGGCCGCAGGCTCTCGTCACCGGCGGCCGCGTTCGACTCGAACCAGTTCGGCCGCTCCCAGCCGGACTTCTCGCCGAACGCAGCGCC
The DNA here is from genome assembly GCA_036262455.1 of Candidatus Limnocylindrales bacterium. Lineage (GTDB taxonomy): Bacteria > Chloroflexota > Limnocylindria > Limnocylindrales > CSP1-4 > CF-46. Next base: position 1,207 of record DATAIW010000473.1, read on the forward strand.
CAGCGCCAGGAGCTGCTCGTAGGTCGGTGCCATCCGGAGCGGTCGGCCGGACGCGCGCTCCTCGTTCGGGTAGTGGATGTCGTAGTAGGTCGCGTAGTTCTCGATCGAGCGGGCCAGCGTGTAGCCCTGCGAGCGGTAGGCCGGTCCGAAGCGCCGGATGTCCATCTTCCAGAGGTCGAGCTCGGGCTGACCGTCGACGATCCAGCTCGCGACCTGGCGGCCGATCCCGCCGGCCCCGGCGATGCCGTGGGCCGAGAACCCGGCGGCGACGAAGAACCCACCGACTTCCGATTCGCCGAGGATGAACTCGTTGTCCGGGGTGAAGCCCTCCGGGCCGTTGATGATTCGTGACACTCCCGCATCGGCGATCGCGGGCACTCGCCGCACAGCGCCCGCCATGATCTCCTCGAACCGCGGCGTGTCGGGCGCCAGCAGCTTGCCGTTGAAGTCCGGCGGCACGCCGTCGAGCGACCACGGTGCGGGATTCCGCTCGTAACCGCCCATGCACAGCCCGCCGACCTCCTCGCGGAAGTAGACGAGGTTGTCGGGATCGCGAAGCTGCGGCAGGCCCGCGTGGACGCCGTCGATCGCCTCGGTGAAGAGGTACTGGTGGGCCATCGGGATGATCGGGACGGTGACGCCGGCCAGCCTGCCGATTTCCGGCGCGAACATCCCGCCGGCGTTGACGACGACATCGGCCGCGATCGTCTCGCGCGAGCCGTCGCGGAGCTCGACCTCGACGCCGGTCACCCGTCCCCGCTCGACGCCGATCCCGACGACGCGGGTGTGGGTCCGGATCGTGACACCCCTCCGGCGGGCGCCCGCGGCGAGGGCCATGGCCAGCCCCGACGGGTCGAGCCAGCCGTCGGTCGGCAGCCAGACGGCGCCGAGGACGCCGTCGGTCGACATCAGCGGGAAGCGGTTGCGGGCCTCCGAGGCCGTGATCAGCTCGAGCGGCAGGCCGAATGTCTTCGCCCAGCTCGCCTGGCGCTGGAGCTCCTCGAACCGGGCCGTCGACGACGCCAACCGCAGCGACCCGACCTCGTGCCACGACGGATCCACGCCGGTCTCATCGCCCAGACGGCGATACAGGTCGGCGCCGTACATCATCATCGTCGTCAGGGTCACCGAGCCGCGGAGCTGGCCGACGAGCCCGGCCGAGTGGAACGTGGATCCGGATGTGAGCTCGGCGCGATCCACGAGGACGATGTCGGTCCAGCCGCGTTCGGCGAGGTGGTACGCGATCGAGGTCCCGCCGACTCCCCCGCCGATGATCACCGCCCGGGCGTGGTCCGCCATCCGTTCCCGTTCCTCGTGTCGCCGTTGACGCCGCTGACTCCCCGCCGGCCGCCGCGACGATCGACGCTCAGCCTATCGGGTCGGTCGGCCGCCGTACTGGTCAGTGGCACGGCGTGCTGCCGGAGTCCGCGAGATCGCTGTCGACCGGCAGGAACTCCCAGTCGTAGTTGGCCGGGTGGAGCGTCAGGCGCAACACGCCCCAGGTGCCGGCCTGGCGGAACTCGCTGTTGGCGGCCAGGGTGTGGAACGCCCGCAGCTCCCCACCGCCGGTCCCGATCACGATCTCGCGGAGCCCGCCCGGCCGCTCGACCTTGCCCGCCGCGTCCTGCGGCGCGAACCGCTCGTAGTCGTGGTCGTGGCCGTTGACGACCAGCTCCGCACCAGCCGCGTGGAGCTGGTCCCAGAACGGGGCGACCTCGCGGTCGTTGCCGTGCTCGCCGGAGCTGAACCGCGGGTGGTGCCAGATCGCGAGGGTGCAACGGGCCTCGCTCGCGGCGAGGTCCTTCGCCAGCCAGCGACCCTGCGGCGACGCGTCATCGCAGCCGCCCACCCTGGCGCAGTCCGAATCGAGGACCACGACGTGCCAGGCGCCGAGGTCGGTCGAGTACCAGGTCACGCCCTGCGGCGCGGCGGCCGCTCCGAAGTACGCCAGGTAGCCAGCGGCGCCGTCGGTGTTCCAGTCGTGGTTGCCGGCAGCCGTCAGGATCGTCCGGTCCTTGACCCGCCCCCAGGTCGGGCCGTAGCAGTCGCCGAAGTTCGCTGCGCTCCCGTCCTCATAGGCGTTGTCGCCCGCCGTGAAGATCGATCCCGCCTGGCCGATGAGGAGGTCCGAGGTCTGGGCTGCGCCCTTCAGCGTGCAATCCGCGATGTCCCCGGCGCCGGTCAGGACGATCGTCGGCGGGCCCGAGCCGTCCGGCGAGGCCGATCCGGAAGGCGAGGTCGGTGAGGCAATGACCGCCACGCCGGACGTGCCGGGCGTGGCTGCCGAGCCCACGGGTCGCTCAGACTGCGCTCGCCCCAGCAGCGCCCGACCGCCGACGAGGAGCACGATCGTCGCGCCGAACACGACGACGAGCAGCCCAACCTGTCGCGCCCCCGAACCACGGCCGTTCATCCGGGCAAGCGTACCGTCCGGAGGCCGGCAGCCGGCCCCCCTGCTATTCGGTCGCCTCGCGCAGCGCCCGCTCAAATGCCGGGGTCGTCGCGTTCCGGATCAGCCGCTCGAAATGCTCACTGGCGTAGGCGACGAAGTCGACGTCGAGAATGCTGATCCCCTGCTGGAGGACACCCCACATCGCCTCGCGGAAGTCGGACATCGTCCTCATCAGGGTC
>DATAIW010000474.1:0-14447 GCA_036262455.1 Candidatus Limnocylindrales bacterium
CGACGATCTCGTCCGCGAGCTCGAACGGTCCCGGACGAGCCACCACCACGGGACCGCAGCGCCGACGTGAGCACTCCGGACCGCTGGACGCGCGGCGCGGACTACGAGGCGGACATCGCGCGCCTGATGGGTCCGGATCGCCGGGCCCGCCCCTCGGTCCGTCGATTCTCGTCGCGGACGGTGAACCCGAGCACGTCCTCGTAGAAGCGCCGCAGGCGATCGGGGTCGGCTGTCCGCAGCGCCGGGTAGGCGGCTCGGTCGGGGAGCATGGGGCCTCCTGGGATCGGGCAACTCCCGTACGATACGCGGACCATGACCGACTCACCCCCGCTCGATCGGGGCGCGAAAGACGCGCCCGCCGACCGTCTCGCCACGCCGTATCGGACGCACACCTGCGGCGCGCTGCGCGACTCGGATGCGGGCACGACCGCGCGCCTCTCCGGCTGGGTCCACCGCCGCCGCGACCACGGCCAGCTGATCTTCCTCGACCTCCGGGACCGCCATGGGATCACCCAGGTCGTCGTCGACCGGACCGATCAGCCCGACGCCCACGCCGTCGCCAGCCGGGTCCGGAGCGAGTTCGTCGTGACCGTCGATGGCGACGTCGCGGCCCGCCTCGCCGGCACCGAGAACCCGCGCCTCCCGACCGGGGCGATCGAGCTCCGGGCCCGCGACGTCCGGATCCTGTCGGAGGCGAAGACACCGCCGTTCTACATCAACGATCCGGACGCCCCGATCGATGAGGCGCTCCGCCTCCGTTACCGCTACCTCGACATCCGGCGCGAGGCGATGACCCGCCGCCTGCTCCTCCGCAGCCGCCTCGTCCAGGCGATCCGCGAGGTCCACCACGCCCACGGCTTCGTCGAGGTCGAGACGCCGAACCTGATCAAGTCGACGCCCGAGGGCGCCCGCGACTTCATCGTCCCCTCGCGTCTCCAGCCGGGCTCGGTCTATGCCCTGCCGCAGAGCCCCCAGCAGCTCAAGCAGCTCCTGATGGTCGGCGGCATCGATCGCTATTTCCAGATCGCACGCTGCTTCCGCGACGAGGACCTGCGCGGCGACCGGCAGCCGGAGTTCACCCAGCTCGATCTCGAGATGAGCTTCGTCGACGAGGAGGCGGTCACGGCCTTCGTCGAGGCGATGGTCATCGAGGTCTGCCGGGCGACGACGCCCGAGCGGCCGTTCCAGGCCATCCCGTTCCCACGCTTCACCTACGACGAGGCGATCGAGCGGTTCGGCAGTGACAAGCCGGATCTGCGGTTCGGGATGGAGCTCGTCGACCTCGGGCCGCGGCTCGTCGGCGCCGACGGCACGCCCGCCTCAGGGTTCCGTGTGTTCGACGAGACACTCGCCGCGGGCGGCCGGGTCAAGGCCATCGTCGCGCCGGGCATGGGCGCAGCGACGCGCAAGGAGATCGACGAGCTCACCGTGCGCGCGAAGCGGTTCGGGGCGAAGGGCCTTGCCCACCTCGCGGTCGAGCCCGGCGGGGAGATCCGCGGCCCGATCGTCAAGTTCCTGTCGGCCGACCTGGCCCGGGGGCTGGTCGACGAGGCCGCGGCCGGCGAGGGCGACCTCGTCCTGATCGTTGCCGACACCGCGGCCGTCGCCGCCGACGTGCTGGGTCGGCTTCGCTCGGAGCTCGGGGCCAAGCTCGGGCTGGCCGATCCGGACGTCCTCGCGTTCTGCTGGATCAACCGCTTCCCGATGTACCAGTGGGACGCCGAGAACGAGCGCTGGGACGCGACCCACAACCCGTTCAGTGGCGTCCTCCCCGAGGACGAGGAGCTCCTGACGACGCTCGACGGCGATCCGTCGAAGCCGTCCCCGAACGACCCGGCGGGCCGCGCCCGAGCGATGCAGTACGACATCGCCCTCAACGGCTGGGAGCTCGGCGGCGGCTCGATCCGGATCCACCGGCGCGATCTCCTCGCCCGGAGCTTCGCCCTGCAAGGCCAGTCCGACGAGGGGATGAAGGAGAAGTTCGGGGCTGTCCTCGAGGCGTTCGAGTACGGACCACCGCCGCACGGCGGGATCGCCCTCGGCATCGACCGCTGGGCGATGATCCTCGCCAACCAGACGAACATCCGCGAGGTCATGGCCTTCCCGAAGACCCAGTCAGGGACCGACCTGATGCTCGAGGCGCCGTCGCCGCCCGATCCGGCCCAGTACGCCGAGCTCGGCCTGCGCTTCGTCGGACTGCCGGGTCGGACGCCGGGCGGCGAGGCCGGGTAGCGCTTCCGTGCCGCCCGCCGCCGCCGACAGCGGGCTCCCGGCCGTCCTCGCCGCGATCGCCGCGCGGCCACGCCTCGCGGCCCTGCTCGGGGCGACCTGCATCGCGTTCAGCGGGATCTTCTATCGCTGGGCCGAGGTCTCGCCGTCGACCGGGACGGTGTTCCGGGCGCTGTTCGGGCTGCCGCTGCTGGGGCTCGTCGCCTGGCTCGAGCATCGCCGCTACGGAGGCCTGCCGGTGCGGACCGTTCGCCTCGCATTGCTGGCGGGCGTGTTCTTCGCCGGGGACCTGATGTTCTGGCACCACGCGATCGCCTATGTCGGAGCGGGCCTCGCGACGGTCCTCGGCAATCTCCAGGTGCTCGTGGTCGGCGTCGTCGCCTGGCTCGCGTTCGGCGAACGGCCCAGCAGGAACACGTTCATCGCCCTGCCGATCGTCCTGCTCGGGGTCGCCCTGATCTCCGGCGCGATCGGCGGGCGGGCATTCGGCGCGGATCCGGGGCTCGGCGTTGCCTTCGGCCTCGCGACCGCGTTCTGCTACGCCGGCTACCTGCTCATCATCCGCCGCGGCGGTCGCGACCTGCGCCGACCGGCCGGCCCGGTGGCCATCGCCACGGTCTCGACCGCGGCGGTTGCGGTGCTCGTCGGCATGATCGTCGGCGATCTGGACCCGACGCCGGCGCCGGCGAGCCTTGCCTGGCTCGCGATCCTCGGGCTGACCTCGCAGTCGCTCGGGTATCTCCTGATCTCGCTGTCGCTGTCGCGGCTGCCGGCGGTGCTCACCTCGATCATCCTGCTGGCCCAGCCGGTCATGACGGTCGGGCTCGCGATCGTCCTGCTCCACGAGGCTCCGACCCCGACCCAGCTCCTCGGCGTGGCGCTCGTCATCGGCGGGATCGCCGTCGCGACCGGCGGCGGTGTCGCGGCCTCCCGGATCAGGCGGACGGGGCAGGCCAAAGCCGGAGCCTGACAGGGCTTCGACGTCGATCTCGCCTTCGACCTCGGTGGGGCGTCAGACGCCTCGACCGCGCTCGACCGATCGACAGCGCGAGCAGCTTCGATCGCGGGCCATGTAGCGCTCGTCGCGGAAACCTGGCCTCACCGCGGCCCTCGGCTCCGCACCGGGCGCTCCGCTCACCTCGGAGGATGGGACGCCTCGGGCGCCCGGGGGTCGTTCTGGGTCGACGGCAATCCCGCCGCTTGACGTCGGTCAGTCGGGTTGGCGCGTGCTCGGACCGCCGGTCAGCCGGGTTCGCCAGCCGGGGAATACGGTGCGAGGGCGGGTCCCTCGAGGGGGCCGTCGTCGGGCGCGTCGGCCTGGGCAGCGCCCCACTCGTGGACGTGACCGACGAGCGGCTCCTCCGGCCCGATGTAGGGCGGGAGGTCTGCCCGCGGGGTCCCGCCGTCGATGGCGACGCCCGGGTCACCGAGCTCGACCAGGCGCTCCGGGGCGCCCGCGACAGCGAGGTCCTCGAGGACGTCAAGCGGCATCCGGTCGGCGGCGACGGAGCGGAGGGCCGGCAGGAGGTCCAGCGGCAGGAGGACGGGCCAGCCCGCCTCGCCCGCCCAGGTCGGCCGGAGGAGGGTTCCGGGCGTCGTGCCGTGGAGCTCGATGAGCGAGGTCACCGTCTCCGGTCCGACCCACGTCATCCGCGCCGGCCAGAGCAGGACGGCGTCCGTGTCGTCGATCTCGGCCCTGGCGACATCCGCGCCGCGGGCCATCTGGGCGGCCGGCCCGTGCTCGGGCGGGGCCGGCTCGGCGAGCGTCACGGCGGCTCCGGCAAGGGCAGCGGCGACCGACCCGTCCGGATCGAACGACACGACGACGATCGGGGTCGCGCCACCGGCCCACGCCGCGTCGGCGATCCGCCGGACGGCGGGCGAGCCGTCGGCGTCGGCGAGGGCCGACTCCGCAGACGCAGCGAGGATGACCGCGGCGACCGTCACGAACGTGCCTCGGAGATCACGGCGGCTGGCGTTGGGCTGGTCACGGGGCCAGTCTAGAACGGGCGCGCGACTCCGGGTAGGGACGCCCCGCCGGTGTTCCGATGCGGGCCTTCCTCGTCCAGCTCGGGATTCTCGCCCCACGGGCACATGCGACGTGACGGACATCCGCGACCGCCCGAATTGACCCCGGGCCGCCCGACTCGGTCAGATCCGGCCCGCACCACGAGAGAATCGTGCATCCGCGGGGCACGAACGGGCATCCGTGGTCGCATGTGCCCGCCCTACGAGAATCGCATTCCCGCCGACCGCCGGTTTGGGCGGCGCAGCGTTCCATGCGAGAATGGACGACCCGAATCATCAGGAGCCCCGCCCGACCGTGCCCAGCGACGCCACCACCGTTTCCACCGACCCCGGCCCGGCCGCCGGTACCCGGTCGACCCGGGCCGACCTGCGCAACGTCGCGATCGTCGCCCACGTCGACCACGGCAAGACGACCCTCGTCGACGCGATGCTCCGCCAGACCGGCACGTTCCGGGCCAACGAGACGGTCGTCGATCGGGTCCTGGATTCGGGCGACCTTGAGCGCGAGAAGGGGATCACGATCCTCGCCAAGCAGACGACGGTCGACCATGCCGGCATCCGCCTGAACATCGTCGACACGCCGGGCCATGCGGACTTCGGCGGGGAGGTCGAGCGGTCGCTGCTCATGGTCGACTCGGTCCTGCTCCTCGTCGACGCCGCCGAGGGGCCCCTCCCGCAGACGCGCTACGTCCTCCAGAAGGCGATGGCCCGCCACCTTCCGGTCGTGGTCGCGGTCAACAAGATCGATCGGGCCGACGCCCGACCGGCCGAGGTCCTCGACGAGATCTACGAGCTGTTCATCGACCTCGGCGCCGACGCCCACCAGATCGAGTTCCCGGTGATCTACACCAACGCCAAGCTCGGGACGGCGACCCGCTCGCTCGACGAGCCGGCGACGAACCTGAAGGTTCTCCTCGATGTCCTCGTCGCGGTCACCCCGCCGCCGACCTACGAGGAGGGCCACCCGCTTCAGCTCCTCGTGACGAACCTGTCGGCCAACGACTATGTCGGACGGATGGCGGTCGGGCGGATCTGGAACGGCCGGATCCGGACCGGCCAGCGGATCACGGTCCTGCGCGAGGAGGCCAGCGACACGGCCGGCGCCATCGAGCCCGGGCGCATCGTCACGATCAGTGGCACCGTGACCGCCCTCCAGACCGCACATGGGATCGATCGGATCGACATCGACGACGCCGGGCCCGGCGACATCGTCTCGGTCGCGGGGCTGCCGGAGGTCACGATCGGCGACACCCTCACCGATCCGGCCGACCCGCGGCCGCTGCCGCGCCTCGACGTCGACGCCCCGACCCTGAGCATGACGTTCGGGGTGAACACCTCGCCCTTGTCCGGCCGCGAGGGCAAGTTCGTGACCTCACGCCAGATCAAGGCCCGGCTCGACAAGGAGGTCCTCGGCAACGTCTCGATCGAGGTCTACTCGACCGAGACCGGCGACACGTTCGAGGTCCGCGGTCGCGGCGAGCTCCAGCTGGCCGTCCTCCTCGAGCAGATGCGGCGCGAAGGATTCGAGTTGACCGCGTCCCGGCCCGAGGTCCTCCTCAAGAGCGTCAACGGCGAGATCCAGGAGCCGTACGAGCGAATCACGATCGACATCCCGCCCGACTACATCGGTGCCGTCCAGGAGGCGCTCGCCGCGCGCAAGGGTCGTCTCGAGCAGATGACGACCGATGCCGACGGTCGCGTCCGGATGGAATTCGTCCTGCCCGTCCGCGGCCTGATCGGCTATCGCGGCCAGCTCCTGACCGACACCCGTGGGACGGCCCTGCTCCACCAGATCGGCGAGGGCTACGGGCCGTGGGCCGGCGAGGTCACCCACCGCACGAACGGTGTCCTCGTCGCCGACCGGACCGGAACGTCGAACGCATTCGGGCTCTTCAACCTGGAAGAGCGCGGCGAGCTGTTCATCGGCGCCGGCGTCGAGGTCTACGAGGGGATGATCGTCGGCGAGTGCTCCCGTTCGGGCGACATGAACGTCAACGCGACCAAGACCAAGCAGCTGACGAACATCCGGACCCACTCCCACGACGAATCGCTGCGCCTGACGCCGGCCCGGCCGATCACCCTCGAGTCGGCGATCGAATTCATCGCAGGCGACGAGCTCGTCGAGATCACCCCGCTCTCCATCCGGCTCCGGAAGCGTTCGCTGTCCGAGCACGACCGGCGCCGCGCCCGCGGCAAGGAGGAAGACCTCCGCCGGGCCGCGGAGCGTGAGGCGACAGGAACCGACTGAGGCCGAGGATCGCCTGGGGCGGCGGGCCTCAGTGCGGTCGGACGACCAGCCGGATCGGTGCCACCGGCATGACCGCGACCACGAACGTCCCCCGCGGCGGCTCGGGCCCCACGTGGAGGCCGGTCGGCCAGTCTTCGTCGTCGAGTCCGTCCGGGCCGGTGGGGTCGTCAGCCGATCGTGCTGCCGCCCGCCAGCCCCAGGGTTCGTCCGATTCCTGGACGCCGCGCGGCCAACCGAGCGTCCGGTCCGGCGGGACGAACAGCGTCGCCATCGAGTCGGCAGCCCGCCCGAGCGACCCCAGGATGAACCAACCGATCGCGACCGCGATCGCGGCGAGCGCGGATCCGGCGGCGAGATCGGCTGCATCCATGGATCACCCCGTGTGATCGCCCGATTGTCCTCCACGCGCGCAACCTCCGGGTCGATCCCGCTCGGCCCGACCCGCTCGGCCCGACCCGGGCATGACGAACGGGCGGCTCGGCGCCGCCCGTTCGCTCCGTGCTGGGTGGGTGATGGTCGTCAGGCCGCGGCGATCCGCTGCTTGAGCTCGTTGAACAGCCGCTCGGCGTGACGTCGCTCATCGGTCGCGAGCTCGCGCCACAGCTCGGCCTGGCCGTCCTCCGCATAGACCTGGTACGTGTCGATCGCCTCGAGCTTCGAGGCCAGGGCCATGATGAGGTCGTAGGTCGTGTCGTCGACCGGCGACGCGATCCAGTCGCCGTCCATGGCGACCTCGGTGGTCGTGTCCATCGGCTCGGACATCGTCTCGGGGGTGGGCATGGTGTCGGTGGTCGGCATGGAGACTCCTCGGTGTCGGGAGTCCGAGCGTGCCCGGCGGTGCCTTGCCGGGGCCCGGTGCGTTCCGTCAGACGGCTATCGAACAGGTGTCAGTCGGCCCCGGGCCGCTCTGGCGGCAGCTCGATGGCGCGGTCTGGTCGCGGCGCCAGGCCGTGTCGCGCTCCGGGCGCGAGTGCCGCCCGACCGGACGCCGGCCACGGTCGGGACCGGACCTCGGCGTACAATCGGCGGCCATGGCGATCTACCTCGATCACGCTGCGACGACCCCCCTGCGGCGTGAAGTCCTCGACGCAATGCTGCCGTTCCTCACCGAGGACTACGGCAACCCGAGCTCGGCCCACGGCTTCGGCCGGCGGGCCCGGGCCGCCCTCGACGAGGCTCACCGGCGGGTGGCCGGTCGGATCGGCGCCGAGGCCCGCGAGATCGTCTTCACCTCGGGCGGCACCGAGGCCCTGAACCTCGGCCTGAAGGGCGCCGCCTGGGCCGGCAAGGCCCGCGGCCATCGGATCGTGACGTCGGCCGTCGAGCATCACGCCGTGGGCCACACGCTGCGCTACCTCGAGAAGTTCGGCTTCGAGGTCGTCGAGCTGCCGGTCGATCGCTACGGTCGGGTCGATCCGGACCACGTTGAGGCGGCGATCAGCGACAAGACGATCCTGGTCTCGATCATGCTGGCCAACAACGAGGTCGGGACGATCCAGCCGATCGCCGAGATCGGCCGCCGGGTCCACGCCCATCGCGGCGTCCTCTTCGCGGTCGACGCCGTCCAGGCCGGGGCGCACGTCGAGCTCGACGTCGAGACCCTCGGGGTCGACTTGCTCGCCCTGAGCGCCCACAAGTTCGAGGGGCCCAAGGGTGTCGGCGCGCTCTATCTTCGCCACGGGACCCATATCGTCGTCCAGCAGCAGGGCGGATCGCAGGAGCGCCATCGCCGCGGCGGGACGGAGAACGTCGCCGGCGCCGTCGGCATGGCCGCGGCCTACGACCTGGCCTGCATGGAGCGACCCGAGACCGTGAAGCGGTTGCGGCGCCAGCGCGAGCGGCTCCAGAAGGCGGTCCTCGCGGTCGACGGTACGGAGCTGACCGGCCATCCCAAGGAACGGCTCGCGAACCATCTGTCCCTGATCGCGCGGGACACGGACGGCAACGCCCTGACGATGTCGCTCGATCTCGCGGGGATCGCGGCGTCGGTGGGGTCGGCCTGCACGACCGGCTCGACCGAGGTCTCGCACGTCCTGGCCGCGATGGGTTATCCCGACGAGGAGGCCCGCGGCGCGCTCCGCCTGTCGCTCGGGCGGACGACATCGGATGCCGAGATCGACGAGGCGTGCGTGACCGTTCCGCGGGTGGTCGCCTCGATGCGGACCGGCCAGGTCGTGGTCGCCGCCGACCCGCTCGGCCAGGGGGCCCTGGCGTGAGCCGGATCCTCGTCGCGATGTCAGGCGGGGTCGATTCGTCGGTCGCCGCCGCGCTGCTTCACGAGCAGGGCCACGATGTCGTCGGGGTCTGGATGCGCCTCCACGACGTCGCCGACAGCTACTCCGAATTCAAGAAGAGCTGCTGCTCGCTCGACGCAGCCGATGACGCGCGGCGGGTCGCGGCCCAGCTCGGGATCCCGTTCTACGTGATGAACCTCGAGCGCGAGTTCGACGCCGGCGTCCTCCAGCCGTTCCTGACCGCCTACCTGGACGGCCGGACGCCGAGCCCGTGCGTCGATTGCAACACGTACGTGAAGTTCGGGGCGCTGCTCGGTCGGGCGCGCCACCTGTACGAGTGCGAGGCGGTCGCGACGGGCCACTACGCCCGGCGCGACGTCGGGCCGGACGGGTGGGCGCGACTCCTGCAGGCGCGCGACGAGGACAAGGACCAGACCTACTTCCTCTACGGCCTCCGCCAGGATCAGCTCGAGCATGCCCGCTTCCCGCTTGGCGAGCTGACCAAGCCCGAGGTCCGCGCCGTCGCCCGCTCGCTCGGTCTCGCGACCGCCGACAAGCCGGAGAGCCAGGAAATCTGCTTCGTGCCCGGCGGCGACTATCGCGACGCGCTTCGCGATCGTGCCGGCTGGACGCCGGAGCCGGGTCCGGTCCTCGACGCCGATGGCGCCAGGGTGGGGGAGCACCCCGGGTCCGCCGGATTCACCGTCGGCCAGCGACGGGGGATCGGGATCGCCGCTGACGCACCCCGGTATGTGAGCCGGATCGATCCGCTCACGAACACGATCCAGCTCGGCCGCCGCGAGGACCTCGAGACCCGGATCGTGCCCATGAGCGGCGTGACGTTCGTCGCTGGGGAGCCGCCGGGAGGCCCGGCCTCCGCCTTCCGGGCCGAAGTCCGGATCCGCCACCGCGGGTCGCTCGTCCCGGCGACGGTCCGGCCTGCCAGCGCGGGCGACGGGGGAGATCGCCGCGGCTGGGTGGCCGAGACCGATGCGCCCGTCTGGGCCGCGGCGCCGGGCCAGGCCTGCGTCCTGTACGCCGGCGAGGTCGTCCTCGGCGGGGGGCGGATCGAGGCCGCCGGGCGCGTCGACGACGGAACGCCGACGTGGGCGGATCGGCCGCGCGAGGTCGTCGGGGCGGCCTGACCCGGTGGTTCCGGTAGGTCCTGTCGGACGACGCGCGCTATCCTCGCGGGGTGATCGGACCGGCGCCCGTCCTCGCCTTGCTCGTCGGGATCTTCCACACCGCGCTCTACGTCCTCATCCGGGGGTCGGCCGGCGGCCAGCTGCCACTCCTCATCGTCGCCGCGTTCCTCGGAGCGTGGGCAGGCGACGAGCTCGGCGGGAGGCTCGGGCTCGACCTGTTGAGGATCGGCGATTTCCGTCTCGTGGCGGCGTCGCTGCTCGCCTGGGTCGGGATCGGGATGGTGTCGATCATGGCCATCCTCGGGCCGACTCGCCGCCCGAAGGTCGGACCCTGATGGCGACCGCGGCACGGAGCGAGCGATGAGCGAGGATCGCGTGCCGGCGCCGCTCGAGGCCCTGGTCCGGGCCATCGCCGGCGGCGCCCACGATGACGACGACCAGCGGGCCACGACCTTCGCCCGGGGCCTCGCGCTGGGCGCCCTCGTCGGCGCCGCGATCGCGGGCTCGACGATCTGGCAGCGTCGCCATGGCCGGGTCGAGGTCGAGGTCGAGGTCGAGTCGCGGCGCGACGACGTCGCCGCGGACGATCCGTCCGCGCCTGGAGGGCGCCACCTCCGACCCTGACACGAACCTGCAACGACGGGACCGGAATACGCCGACCATCCGCGAGCGCCGCGCTGCCACGATCGCGGCCGGCGAGGCCGCAGTCTGCAGCCTCCGGCCTGTGGAGGAGTCACAGATGCGTCATGCCTCTCGAGCGGCGATCCTCGCCGCCGGGTTCATTCTGACCTTCGGTCTCGCGGCGTGCGGAACGAACAGTGGGAACAGCGGCGCCGCCGGCAGCCAGCCCGCCGCCGGCAGCCAGCCCGCCGCCGGCAGCCAGCCTGCCGGCTCGACTGGCGGCGGCTCGGCCGCCGCCCTCAGCGGCAACCTCACGGTCTGGGCGATGGGCAACGAGGGCGACCTGCTCGGCAAGCTCGGCGACGCCTTCATGAAAGTGAACCCCGGCGTCAAGGTCAGCGTGACACCGGTCGCGTGGGGCGAGGCGGTCGCCAAGCTCCAGACGGCGATCGCCGGCAAGACGACACCGGACGTCAGCCAGATGGGCACGGACATGATGGGCCAGTTCGGGGCGATGGGCGGCTTCGAGCCCGTTCCCGCCGACATCCTTCCGACCAACTACGTCGACAGCGCCTGGAAGACGAACATCGTCGACGGCGCGGCGATGGGCGTGCCCTGGTATGTCGAGACCCGGCTCCTCTATTACCGGACGGACATCGCAACCAAGGCCGGCATCACCACGCCTCCGGCCACCTGGGACGACCTGAAGGCCATGGCCAAGGCGATGAAGGAGCAGGGCGGCGCGAAGTGGGGCATCTCGCTCGGCACGAAGAACTGGCAGGAATACCTGCCGTTCCTCTGGTCGAACGGCGGCGACGTCGTCGACGCGAGCGGCAAGCCGACACTGAACAGCCCGCAGGCCGTCGAGGCGCTGACCTTCTACAACTCGTTCTTCAAGGAGGGCCTGACCCCGAAGTCGGTGCCCGAGGGCTTCGCCATCGAGGCTGCCTTCGTGAAGGGCGACAACCCGATGTTCTTCTCCGGCCCGTGGCACCTCGGCCTGGTCAAGACCGCCGGCGGCGCCGGCTTCGAGGGCAAATGGGCGATCGCGCCGATGCCGAAGAAGACGACGTCGACCTCGTTCCTCGGCGGCAGCAACGTCGTCGTCTACAAGAACTCCCAGAACAAGGACGCCGCCTGGGCGTTCGTGAAGTTCCTGTCCGATCCGAAGACGCAGGCGCTCTGGTACACGACTGCGACCGACCTCCCGGCGGTCCTGTCCGCTTGGGACGACCCCACGGTCAAGGCAGATCCCAACGTCGCGATGTTCGGCGCGCAGCTCAAGGACACCAAGGCTCAGCCGGTGAGCGCGACCTGGAGCGAGCTCGCGACCGCGATCAACGACACCCTCGAGAAGATGACGACCGGCGGCATGGAGCCGCAGGCCGCGGCCGATCAGATGCAACAGAAGGCGGAGTCGATCGGGACAAAGTGACATGACGGCTCCTGCCCTTGTCCGGCGGAACGACGCGGGGCGGAACACCGCCCCCGTCGCCTCGCGCCATGGCTGGCGACAGGACCTGACGGGCTGGGCGTTCGCCGCCCCGTTCGTCATCCTGTTCGGGATCTTCCTCGCGCTGCCGATCCTCTCGGCGTTCATCCTGAGCTTCACGAGCTTCGGCCTGCGCGACATCCAGAACCCGATCGGGACCACCTTCGTCGGCGCCAAGAACTACGTCGACCTGTTGTCCGACCCGAAGTTCTGGAAGGCCCTCGGCAACACCGCCTACTTCGTCGTGGTCGGCGTGCCCGCAACCCTCGTTCTTGGCCTCGCGATCGCAAACGCACTGAGCCGCGGGATCACGAGATTCCGGACGGCGTTCCGGGTCGGCTACTACCTGCCGGTGATCACAAGCATCGTGGCGATCGCAGTCGTCTGGCGATTCCTCCTCAACCCGGACGTCGGCCTGATCAACATGCTCCTCCAGAACGTCGGGATCACCGGCCCCGACTGGCTCGCGAATCCGACGCTCGCCATGCCGTCGATCATCGCGATGGCCGTCTGGCGCAACGTCGGTTTCGCGATGGTGGTCTTCATCGCCGGGATGCAGGCAATCCCCGTGGTCCTCTACGAGGCCGCATCGATCGACGGCGCCGGGCGCTGGCAGTCCTTCCGCAGCGTGACCCTGCCGATGCTCCGCCCCACGATCCTGTTCATGCTCGTGATCACGACGATCGGCTACCTCCAGCTGTTCGAGGAGCCGTTCGTCATGACCAAGGGCGGGCCACTTGACGCGACCCTGTCGGTGACCATGTACATGTACCAGCAGGGGTTCGCGTTCTTCCATCAGGGCTACGCATCCGCGATCGCGTACGTCCTCTTCGTCATCGTCGCCGTCATCGCATTCCTCCAGTTCAAGTTCCTGCGGTCGGAGACGTGATGGAGGCCGAGCGATGACCGCGATTGCGGCACGATCGGCGGACACGCCGATCCTTTCCGGCAGGGCCGGCAAGCGCGCCCTGGGTGGGTGGTGGATCTATCTCCTGCTGATCCTCGGGATCCTGCTCATGGTCGGGCCGTTCCTGTGGATGCTCCTCGGGTCGCTCAAGCCCCAGGCCGAGTTCCTCGTCAGTCCGCCGACCTTCCTGCCACACGCCGCCACGAGCGACAACTACGAGCGGCTCTTCGGGAAGCTCGACTTCCCGCGCTTCTTCTTCAATTCGTCCGTCGTCGCGCTCGCCGTGACTGTGGGCAACATCGTCTTCTGTCCGATGCTCGGCTATGCACTTGCCAAGCTCCCGTGGCACGGCAAGCGGCTGATCATGGGCCTCGTCCTTGCCACGTTGATGGTTCCGGCCGGGATCACCCTGATCCCGAACTTCGTCCTCATGTCAAACCTCGGCCTCGTGAACACCTACCCAGGCCTGATCCTGCCGTTCCTCGTCGGGCCGTTCGGGGTCTTCCTGACCCGGCAGTTCATGTACGGCATCCCGGACGAGCTCCTCGAAGCGGCCCGGATCGACGGGGCCAACGAGTTCCGGATCTTCTGGCAGGTCGTCATCCCGATCACCGTGCCGGTCCTCGCGACGCTCGGGATCCTGACGTTCCTCGGCAGCTGGAACAGCTTCCTCTACCCACTCGTCATGGCCCAGGAACCCAAGATGTACACCCTGCCCGTCGCGCTCGCCACGTTCGCGACCGGACAGCACCAGGCCGACCACGGGATGCTCATGGCGGGCTCTGTCGTTCTCGTCGTGCCCGTCCTGATCATCTTCATCCTCTTCCAGCGCTGGATCACCCAGGGGATCGCGACGACCGGCCTGAAGGGCTGACTCGCCCACGCTTCACGCCTGAGCCCGACGCGTAGCGAAGCGGCCGGATTGGCCGCACCACGGAGGCACCCGAGATGCGCCCACGCCCCGTCCGCCGCCTGCTCAGCCTGATCGCCATCGCCAGCCTGATCGCGATCGGGACGGCGATGATCCCGGCCGCGGCCACCGCCGCCGGCAACGGCAACCTGACGACCGCCCAGCGCGCCGATCTGCTCGGCTACGCCCGGAATACCTGGGCCTCGTTCGTCGCGATGACCGACGAGGACTCCGGCCTCCCGGCTGACAGCCTCAGCTCGGACGGCACGCGCAGCGTCCAGACCTCCACGACGTACATCGGTGCCTACCTCTGGAGCACCGTCGTCGCCGAACGGCTCCGGATCATCGGCCACGCCGAGGCCGTCCGGCGCACCGAGCAGACGATCGGGACGCTCGAGACGATGGAGCGCCATCAGGCGAGCGGCCAGTTCTTCAACTGGTACGACCATCGCGACGGCGCGAAGCTGACGGTCTGGCCGGCGACCGGGGACCCGATGACCCCGATCCTGTCGTCGGTCGACAACGGCTGGCTGGCGGCCGCCCTCCAGGTCGTCCGCAACACCGTCCCCGAGGTCTCGGCCCGCGCCGGCGCCATCTACGAGAGCATGGACTTCGGCTTCTACTACCGGCCCG
>DATAIW010000475.1:0-11040 GCA_036262455.1 Candidatus Limnocylindrales bacterium
CGAGACGGGCATCACCCGCCGCAGATCCGGGTTCGAGGCCGCCGCGATCGCCCTGCCGCGGCCGCTCCTCGTCCGCCTCGCCGCCGCCCGCTCGACGCTCGAGGCGGCCGCGTCGGCACTGGCCGTCCTCGATCCGCAGGCGACGCTCGAACGGGGCTATGCGATCGTCCGTCGGGCCGCCGACGAGCGGATCCTCCGTGCGCCCGACGAGGCGCCGGTCGGGACGGCGCTGGCGATCCGCCTGGCCGGCGGCGAGCTGGCGGCGACGGCGGCCGAGCGATGATCGACCTCGTGCTCGTGATCGGCATCGCGATCGTCTTCACAACGCTCGGGCTGGGCGTTGGTATGCTCGTCTCCGGTCGGATCACGGCCTGGATGGACCGCAGCGACAAGGAGCAGGATGACCGCTGAGCCGACCGCGACCCCGCCCGCCGGCCCCAGCGATGCCGTCCCTCCGACGGTCGACCCCGCGATCGCCACCCTGTCCTTCGACGACGCGTTCGCCGAGCTCCGAGCCGCCGTCGCCGAGCTCGAGGCGGGCGGGCTGTCGCTCGAGGACACGATCGCCCGGACCGAGCGGGCGGTCGCCCTCCAGCGCCACTGCGAGAAGCTCCTCGGTGAGGCCGAGCTGCGTGTCCGCCAGCTCGTCAGCCGTCCGGGCGGCGGGCTCGAGGCCCGCGACATCGCGGCCGACGAGGCTATCGAGGCCTGACCTTCTTCGATCCTGGCACGAGCGACGGAGCTCGACCCCGCCGGGTAGGCCCGTCGGGTCGGCCGGTGGTCAGTCCGGCCGGATGTTGTGGTTGAACCGGAAGACATTGGCCGGGTCGTGGCGCCGCTTGACCGCCACGAGGCGTTCCCAGCGCTCTGCGCCGTACGCGGCCACGACCCGCTCGGCTGACTCGTCGGCGGGCGAATAGTTGATGTAGCCGCCGCCCGACTGCGACAGTGGCTCGAGCAGGTCGGCGACGCGGCGGGCCCACCCGATGGCCACCTCGTCCTCGTCGGGCGACTCCCAGATCGACAGCGCGCTCGCGTTCCAGCGGGCTGCCCGCTGGCCGAACGCAGCTCCACCCGCCGGCTCGGTCCGTCCCGCACCGGTGATCCCCTCGATCAGGACGAACGCCTTGCCGACGGCGTCGGGGGCACTGACGGCCGCAACGAGCGCCTCGAAGGTCGACGTGTCGAGCTCGCGCACAAAATGGCCCTTCCAGTAGTGACGCAGCCCGAACGGCAGGATCCCGGCGAGGGCCTGGAGGTCCAGGTACGTCCGCGTTCCCAGGTCATCGTCGACGACGGGCAAGTCGCGCCGCAAGAGCTCGAGGATGGGCTCGGGATCGCTGCCGTCGACGATGCCGAGGAGGAACGCGACGATCGGCCCGAGATCCGGGTCGCGATGGATCGTCAGGGTCGGCATGGTGGCCAACGGGTAGCGGGCGATCAAGGTCTCGACCCGCGCCAGGACCTCGCCGGCGGCTTCGGGAAGGTAGCGGATCTCGCCGCCAAACATGGGACCAACCGGCGTCAGTCGATACGTGAACCGGGTGACGACGCCGAAGTTGCCGCCGCCGCCGCGCAGCGCCCAGAGGAGCTCCTCGTCGCCGCCGGGCCCGGCGATCACGACCGATCCGTCGGCCGTCACGACCTCCGCCTCGATCAGGTTGTCGCAGGTCAGGCCGGCGACCGGCATCAGCCAGCCGATCCCGCCGCCAAGCGTCAGCCCGCCGACCCCGGTGTCGCCGAAGGTCCCGCCCGGCACGGCGAGGCCGTGGGCGAAGGCGGCCGCGTCGATGTCGTTCCACTGGGCGCCGCCGCCGACATGGGCGATTCGTCGCTCGGGATCGACCGTCACGTCCCGCATCGATCCAAGCGAGACGACCAGGGCACCGTCGGCCACGCCGTGGCCGGCGACGCTGTGGCCGCCGCCACGGACCGCGATCGGGAGCCCGGCCGTCCGGGCGGCCCGGACCGCGCCGACGACCTCATCGGTCGAGGTGCAGGGGACGATGACCGCCGGCCGCCGATCGAGCATCCCGTTGAACGAGATCCGATGCTCGTCATAGGCCGGGTGATCGGGCAGGATCGCTGTCGCCGGGAACGACGCGGCGGGCGCGATCTGGTCGTCGGTCTGCATCGGTCGCCTCCGTGCTGATGGATGCGCAGCGTACGCGCCCCGGCGGACGAGAAATTCGTCGGGAAAACGTGCGCGTGCTGGGGAACACGTTTACAATGGCGAGACCATCCGCCGCAACGCCCGGCGCGAAATCGTCGAACAGGCGACCATTCGCCCACCAACCAGCCGATCCTGGAGCGCCCCGCCCTCGTGACCACGCCGATCCTGCCGACGCTGCAGGGACCCGCCGATCTCCGCCGTCTCACCGAGCTCGAGCTCGAACAGCTCGCCGGGGAAGTCCGCGACGCGATCATCGCGACGGTCGCGACGACCGGCGGCCACCTCGGCAGCAGCCTCGGCGTCGTCGAACTGACGATCGCGCTCCATCGCCTGCTCGAGTCGCCGCGCGACCGGATCGTCTGGGACACCGGCCACCAGGCCTATCCCCACAAGCTGCTGACCGGCCGTTTTGCCCGGTTCGGGACGCTCCGCGAGCTCGGCGGCATCGGCGGCTTCCCCCGCCGCAGCGAGTCGCCCCACGACGTGTTCGACGGCGGCCATGCCGGGACCGGGCTCTCGATCGGGCAGGGGCTGGCGACCGCCCGCGACCTGCATCACGGCAACGAGCGGATCGCGGTCGTCGTCGGCGATGCCGCGATCACGAGCGGGCTGAGCCTCGAGGCCCTCAACGACATCGGCCAGCGGAAGACCCAGCTCCTGATCGTCCTCAACGACAACGAGATGTCGATCAGCCCGACGGTCGGCGGTCTCTCGAAGTACCTGAGCCAGATCAAGCTGTCGGGGACGTGGCAGTCGAGCAAGACCGCCTATGACGAGTTCGTGGGCAGGATCCCGGCGGTCGGCCCGACCGTTCGTGAGCTCGGCCAGCGGCTCCGGGCCTCGGTCGTCAACTTCGCCCAGCCGGGCCGCCTGTTCGAGGACCTCGGGATCACCTACATCGGCCTTGTCCCGGGCCACGACCTCAAGGCGCTGCTCTCGACGTTCCAGCAGGCGCTCGAGCTCAAGGGCCCGGTCATCGTCCACGTCCGGACCCAGAAGGGCCACGGCTTCCGGCCGGCCGAGGCCGACCAGGTCGGCTTCCACGGCGCTGCCCTGCCGCCGATCGCCGTCCCCGCGTCGACGAACGGCCATGTCGACGGCAATGGGGCGACGCCGCTGGCGGCCGTGAGTGCCGTTCCCGGGCTCGGTTCGATGCCGACGGAGTCGATGGCCGACGACGCGGCGCCGGCATCGGCCATCATCCGACCCGCGAAAAACCCCAACTACACCGCGGTCTTCGCCGCGGAGCTGATCGAGCGGGCCCGCGCCGACGAGCGGATCGTCGCGATCACTGCCGGGATGCCGACCGGGACCGGACTCTCGATGTTCGCGACCGAATTCCCGGACCGGTTCATCGATGTCGGCATCGCCGAGCAGCATTCGGTCGCGCTCGCGACGGGTCTCGCGATGGGCGGGATGCGCCCGGTGGTCGC
The DNA here is from genome assembly GCA_036262455.1 of Candidatus Limnocylindrales bacterium. Lineage (GTDB taxonomy): Bacteria > Chloroflexota > Limnocylindria > Limnocylindrales > CSP1-4 > CF-46. Next base: position 3,607 of record DATAIW010000475.1, read on the forward strand.
GCTCTACTCGACGTTCCTCCAGCGGGCATTCGACCAGACGGTCCACGACGTCTGCCAGAACGACCAGCCGGTCCTGATCGCGGTCGATCGGGCCGGGCTCGTCGGGGAGGACGGGACGAGCCACCAGGGGATGTTCACCCTGACCGCCCAGCGCCAGCTACCGAACCTCGTGATCGCCAGCCCGAAGGACGAGCAGGAGCTGCGCTCGCTCCTCGTGAGCGCGCTCGGCCAGGACCGGCCGTTCGCCCTGCATTACCCGCGTGACCCGGGCTTCGGCCTGGCGCCGGTCGAGCCGGCTGCGATCCCGATCGGCCGTGGCGAAATGCTGCGCGAGGGCACGGACCTCCTGTTCGTCGGGTTCGGCCCGATCGTGGCCCGGGCGGTCGCGGCCGCCGATGCCCTCGCCGCCGAGGGCTGGTCGGTCGCGGTGGTCAATGCCCGCTTCGCCAAGCCGCTCGACCGCGAGCTGATCCTCGGCCAGGCTCGCGACAAGAAGATCATCGTGACCTTCGAGGAAAGCGTCGTCACCGGCGGGTTCGGCAGCGGCGTGCTCGAGGCCGTCGAGGAGGCGCGGCTCGTCGAACCTGCCCTGCGCGAGGTGCCTGTGAAGATCCTCGGGATCCCGGGCGGGTCGTTCGTCGATCACGGCTCGGTCGCCGACCTGCGGCGGGTGCTCCGGCTCGATGCGAACGGGCTGGCGGCCCAGGTCCGCGAGACGCTCGACCAGCTCGGCGCCCGCCCGGCGAGCGGCGCGGTGGTTGGCATGGGGCATCGATAGCTCGCCACCGGGCATCGGTAGTCGAAGACGGCCCGACGCCTTCGACGATCGCCCAGGGACGCGGCGGACACCGCCCGATCCGTGTCATCCACCATGGCCGGTCGTGGCTGTCTGGCGAGGCGGACCGGAGCCTGGTCCCCACCACCCCGGATGGTGAACGACAGGGCCCAGGGCGGACTGGCGCGTCTAGCTCGACGGAGGGCCGGCCACCGCGCGCCGGGTGTCCGGGGCCACGAGGCAGACGAACGTGGTGACCCAGACTGCCACGCCGAACCCGAGGATGAGGTCGGGACCGGCGGCCAGCTGCGCCCCCGTCAGCAGGACCAGCCCGACCACGCTGAGCAGGAGTCCGAGGCGCCACGCCCAACGGCGGAAGATCAGGAGCCCGACTCCGGCGAGGACCGCTGCGAAGCCGTAGACGGCCATCGTCGTGCCGAAGGCCAGGGCGGCCGCCCGGACGTCCGCCGTCGTGCTCGAGCCGTTCGCGATCGTCGAGAGGAGACCGCCGCCGGCGGCCATGCCCGATAGTCCGATCAGGATCAGGAGGCCGGCGGCGAGGATCAGGCTGATCGGTCGGGCGAGCATCGGACGGAACGCTCCGTGGCAATTGGGCTCGGTCGGCGCTGCCGGTCGTGTTGGTGAGCCATCGTGCAGGCGGCTGTGCCACGATAGCCGGGTGAGCCCGACCACCGTTCGTCGCCGCCGCCAGCGCCTCGACCAGCTCGTCGTCGAGCGCGGCCTCGCGGACAGCCGCGCCCGGGCCCAGGCGCTGATCCTCGGCGGCAAGGTCCGGACCGGCGATGGCGACGGCGCGCGTCTCGATCGGAAGGCCGGCGACCTCGTCGACCCGGACGTGACGATCAGCCTGATCGAGACGGATCCGTACGTGAGTCGCGGCGGGCACAAGCTGGTGGCCGCCCTCGATTCGTTCGGGATCGACCCGGCGGGGCTCGTCTGCCTCGACGCCGGGGCGTCGACCGGCGGCTTCAGCGACGTGCTGCTCCAGCGCGGCGCCGCCCAGGTCCATGCGGTCGACGTCGGGCGGGGTCAGCTCGCCGATCGGGTTGCCCGCGATCCGCGCGTCGTCGTCCACGACCGGATGAACGCCCGGACATTGACCGCCGAGACGCTCGGCGAGCCGATCGAGCTCGCGGTCATCGACGTCTCGTTCATCTCGCTGGCCCTCGTCCTGGGGCCGATCGTCTCGACGCTGAGGTCGCGGCCGCCGGCCGCGATCATCGCCCTGGTCAAGCCGCAGTTCGAGGTCGGCAAGGGTGGCACGGACCATGGCGTCGTCCGCGACCCGGAGGCCCATCGGACCGTCCTCCAGCGCGTGACCGCGGCGGCGGCCGGGCTCGGTCTGGGGACCCGCGCGGTGATCGCCTCGCCGATCCTGGGACCCGAGGGCAACCGCGAGTTCCTCGTCCATCTCCAGGCCGGTCCGAGTTGCGCAGAGGTCGGGGAGCGGATCGACGAAGCCGTCGCTCCGACTGCCGCGGGCGACGGGACCGGACCGCCATGACGATCCAGCGGATCGGCTTCGCCTACAACCCGACCACCGAGGCGGCCAACGAGCTCCGCGAGCGGGCGGAGGGCTGGTGCCGGATGCACCGGATCGAGCACTGGGCGGCCCAGGCCGAGGATTTCGACCTCCTCTGCCGCGAGCTCGCCACGACCGACATCCTGCTGGTCCTTGGTGGCGACGGGACGCTCCTCCGAGCGGCGCGGGCCGTGATCCAGGTCGATGTCCCGCTCCTCGGGGTGAACCTCGGCAAGGTCGGGTTTCTCTCGAAGGTCGAGGCGACCGACCTGGAGGGCGTCCTCGCCAAGCTCGTCGCGGGCGAATTCACGATCGACCCGCGGATGGCGCTCGAGGCACGGATCCTGCCGGCCGGGCGGGAGGCGGATGGCGAGATCCATCACGCCCTCAACGACGTCGTCATCGCCCGTGGCGCGCTCGCCCGGGTGACCCGGCTCGACGTCGCGATCGGCCCGACCCACCTCGCGACGTTCATCGCCGACGGCCTCATCGTCGCCAGCCCGACCGGCTCGACCGGCTATTCGTTCAGCGCCGGGGGCCCGATCGTCGCCCCGGACAGCCGCAACCTGATCGTGACCCCGATCGCGGCGTATCTCTCGGCCGTGCGTTCGGTCGTCGTCGGACCCGATCAGGTGATCCGTTGCCGGATCGTCGACGCGGCCGAGGCGATCGTCTCGATCGACGGCCGCGAGGACGTCGTTGTCGCGGTCGGCGACGTCGTCGAGGTCCGGGCGCTGGTCCGCCCGATCCGCCTGGTCGCGCCGAGCGGCGCGCAGCCGTTCTGGGACCTGTTCCGCCAGAAGGTCGAGCTCCTGCCGTCGTGAGGCTTGCATTCGCGTGGCGATGACGGACGAGCGGGATCGTTCCGCTCCGATGCGTTCCGGCCCGGCCGAGAACGCGGATCGGGGGCGCGCCGTCGGGCGCCTGCTCGAGCTGACCGTGACCGACCTCGCCCTGATCGAGCGGCTGCGGCTCGAGCTGGCGCCCGGCCTGAACGTGTTCACCGGCGAAACCGGGGCGGGCAAGAGCCTCCTGATCGATGCCCTGGGCCTGGCGGTCGGGGCGCGCGCGGATTCGACCCTCGTCCGGCACGGTGCGGAGACCGCGCGGGTCAGCGCCCTGTTCGATCGCCTGCCCGAGCCGCTGATCGCGGCGCGCGAGGTCTCCGTCGCCGGACGCTCGACGGCGCGGCTCGACGACGAGCCGGTCACGGCCGCCCGGCTCGCCGACGTCGCCGGCGCCCTCGTCGAGATCCACGGCCAGCACGATCAGCAGCGGCTCCTCGACGAACGCTGGCAGCGCGACCTGCTCGATGCGTTCGGCGGGCACGCCGTCATGCGGGCCTCGGTCGCGGCTGCCGTCGAGCGCTGGCGCGAGAACCGTGCGCTCCTGGCGGCCCTCGAGCTCGACCCGCGCGAGCTGGCCCGACGCCTGGGATTGGCCGAGCACGAGGCCGCGGAGATCGCGGCGGCGCAGCTCCGACCCGGCGAGGCCGACGAGATCCGGGTCCGCCTCGAGGCGGCCCAGCACGGCGAGGCGATCGCCCGCGGCAGCGCGACCCTCGTCGACGCCCTGGCCGGCGAGGAACAGGGCGCCCGCGACGTCGTTGCCGTCGCTCTCCACGAGGTGCGCGCCCTCGCCCGGCTCGACCAGCGCTTCGTCGAGATCGCCGAGCGTCTGGCCGGCCTCGAGGCCGAGCTCGACGACGTCGCTTCGACCGTCCGCGACCTCGCTGATTCGGTCGACCACGATCCGGCCGAGCTCGCCCGCCTCGCCGACCGGCTCTCGACGATCTACGGGCTCGAGCGTCGCTTCGGCGACGACGAGGAGGCGGTCATCGCCCATGGCGAGCGGGCGGCGGCCGAGGCCGAGCGCCTGCGCGGGGTCGACGACGAGCGGGCGGCGCGTCAGGCCGACGATGTCCGGCTTCTCGAGCAGGTTGCGGCGGTCGCGGCCGACCTGTCCGCGGCCCGCGCGACGGCAGGTCGGGCCCTCGCCGAGGATGTCGGCCGCGTCCTCGCCGAGCTCGGGTTCCCGCCCGACGTGTTCGAGGTCGGGCTGGGTCGACGGCCGGCCGGGCGCGCCGAAGCCGCGGTCGAAATCGATGGCGATGCGCTCGCCTTCGACGCCGCGGGGATCGATCAGGTCGTCTTCCGGATCGCGCCGAATGCCGGCGAGCCGGCGCGATCGCTGGCGAGAATCGCCTCGGGCGGCGAGCTGAGCCGGGTCGCCCTCGCGATCAAGGAAGTCCTCGCCGAGGTCGACGACACGCCGAGTCTCGTGTTCGACGAGATCGATAGCGGGATCGGCGGCCGCAGCGCGGACCCGGTCGGGCGGAGCCTGTGGAGCCTCGGCCGGCGCCACCAGGTCCTGTGCGTGACCCACCTCCCGCAGATCGCGGCTCACGCCGACGCGCACTTCCAGATCACGAAGCGGGAGCGGGACGGGCGCACCGTCACCGAGGTGACCCGCCTCGACCGCGAGGGCCGGATCGTCGAGCTGGGCGAGATGCTGGGCGGGGCCGACGCCGACGGCGCCCAGGGATCGACCGGTGGCACGGCCACGCTGGCGTCGGCTCGCGAGCTGCTCGATCGGGCAGAGGCCTGGCGGATGCGGGCCGGGGTGTCCGCCTGAGCCCGGCAGGGCGGTCTCGATGCCCGTGACGGCCGCGCCGCCGCTCGAGCGCGCGATCGACGACTACCTCACGTACCTGCGTGTCGAGCGCGGCCTGTCGCCGGCGACGATCCGGGCCTATCGCGGCGACCTCACCGACTTCGCGGCGGGGGAGGGAGCGGCCACGGCGTGGGCCGCGGGTCCCGAGGCCGCCCGACGGCACCTTGCTTCCCGGACCCGACGCGGCGCGAAGCCGCCGCGCGACCCCGGTCTTGCCCCGACCTCGCTCCGACGCCGCGCGGCGAGCATCCGCGGCTTCTATCGCTTCGCCTACGGCGACGGCCTGATCGAGCGCGATGTGGCCGCCCATCTCGACCTGCCGCGCCAGCCACGCCTCCTGCCGGAGACCCTCACTGTCGCCGAGGTCGAGGCGCTCCTCGATGCGGCCCCGGATCTCCGGGCACGGGCGCTGCTCGAGCTGTTGTACGCGGCTGGCCTGCGGGTGAGCGAGGCGCTCGGGCTCGACCGGGAGGACCTCTCGACGGACGGCGGCTTCGTCCGGGTGATCGGCAAGGGCGACAAGGAGCGGCTCGTGCCCGTCGGCGACATCGCCCTCGACTGGCTCGAGCGCTGGATGGCGGACGGTCGGCCGGCCCTGCTCGAGCTCGCCCACGTCGAACCGCAGCGCGGCGGGCCGCTCTTCCTCGGTGACCGCGGTCGGCGGCTTGCTCGACAGCAGGCGTTCACGATCGTCAAGGTCGCCGCCCGGGCAGCCGGCCTGTCGGACGCCGTGAGCCCGCACACGCTGCGCCACTCGTTCGCCACCCACCTGCTCGAAGGCGGTGCCGACCTGCGGATCGTCCAGGAGTTGCTCGGTCATGCGAGTATCTCCACGACCCAGCTGTACACCCACGTGACCGGTGAGCGCGTCCGCGAGGTCTACGCCAAAGCGCATCCCCGAGCCTGAGAGGGAGAACGACACGCCATGGCCTATCTCGACAACCTGCTCGCCTCGGGCGAGCAGCCGCTCCGGGTCGAACACCAGCACTGGTTCGTCGTCGCCGCCGACGCACGCTATGCGTTCTTCGCCTGGATCGGCGCGATCGCGCTGCTGATCGTTGCCCGCATGTTGCCCGACTTCATTCCGGACGTCCTCGGCTGGGGCGTCGTCATCCTCGTGATCGGTGGCCTGCTGTACCTCGGCTGGCAGATCCTGCGCTGGCAGAACGAGGAGTTCGTCGTCACCTCGCGGCGCGTTCTCATGACCGAGGGCGTGGTCAACAAGCGGGTGATCGACAGCTCCCTCGAGAAGATCAACGACGCGATCCTGACCGAGTCGATCTTCGGCCGGATGTTCGGCTTCGGCGACCTCGAGATCCTGACCGCCTCGGAGTCGGGGATCTCACGCCTCCGGATGCTCCGCAAGGCGGACGACTTCAAGCGGACGATGCTCGACGCCAAGCACGAGCTCGAGCTCGAGCTGTCGGGCGCCCGTCCGATGCCGGGCCCAGCGATCCGGACGGCGGCACCGCCCGCACCGATGCAGCCCACGGCCGCGGTGCCGGCAGCCGCGCCTCCGGCCCCCGCCGCGGCCGCGCTGTCCGCCGACGATGTGACCCGGACGCTGGCCAACCTCGCCGATCTCCGCGATCGCGGGGCGATCAGCGCCGAGGAGTACGAGGCGAAGAAGGCCGACCTGCTGCGCCGCCTGTAGCATTCGAGCCAGCGGCGACGGCCGCCTGCCCGGCAGCACCGCGAAGGATCGACTCTTGTTCGTTCAGCAACATCCGGTCGAAGCCCTCGCCCTCATCGCGTTCTTCCTCCTGCTGGCATTCCCGGTCCACGAGTTCGCCCACGCCTATGCGGCTTACCGGCTCGGGGACTCGACCGCGAAGCTGTTCGGCAAGCTGACCCTGAACCCGATCGCCCATTTCGACCAGATTGGCGGATCGATGCTCGTGATCTCGGTCCTGCTGACCGGCTTTCCGTTCGGCTTCGCCCAGACGCCCGTCAACCCGCGCAACCTGCGGGGCAAGTACGGCGAGGTGATCGTCGCGGCAGCGGGACCGATCTCGAACCTGCTGATGGCCGCAGCCGTGGCGATCCCACTCCGGCTCCTGTTCCCGCTGACGGCCGGCGATCAGCACATCTACGTCACTGAACCGGAGTTGGTCCTCAAGCTCATCGTCCAGTACAGCATCCTGCTCGGCCTGTTCAACCTGATCCCGATCCCGCCGCTGGATGGCGGCGCGATCATGCTGTCGCTCGTCTCGCCGCGGACCGCGTGGCAACTCCGACCGATGCTCGCCCAATACGGGTTCTTCCTGATCATCCTGCTGATCATCCCGCTCGGCGGCCAGTCGATTCTGGGCCGCGTCCTGCTCCCGATCGTCAATGCGATCTATGGCGTCCTGGTGGGCTGAGAAGGTCCGCCAGGTCGGCGCCCACGTCCGGGCGCGGGTGAGCGATGCCGAGCGCCGGCAGCTCGTGACCTGGCTGACCG
>DATAIW010000476.1:0-9761 GCA_036262455.1 Candidatus Limnocylindrales bacterium
AGGGCCGGCCCCGTCGTCGGCAGGTCCGGACGGTCCCGTGCTCGGGAAAGCCGTGTTCGAGGACGGCGATGGCACCCACGATGCGGCCGTCGAGCCGCAGCCCGCCGGGCTGTCCGTCGACGCCGCCGATCTCGAGCTCGCGCTCCGCTACGTCCCCGACTACCGCGTCCTCGTGCTCGCGGCGGATCTCGATCCGCCCGCCCTCGATGCGGTCGTGGCCGCCGCGGGCTGGTCCGGTGCCCACCTGGTTGCATTGATCCCTGACGGGGCGTCGACGCCGGCACTCCCCGAAACGACCACCGTGCTCCTCCGGCCGCCGACCGACCCTGACGGGGCCTTCGCGTCGATGGTCGCGGCGTATGCGGTCGCGCTCGACCAGGGCAGCGAGCCGGCGGCGGCGTTCGCCACGGCCCAGCAAGCCGGAGGCTGGGCGGCGGTCGCCGACTGACGGGCCGGGCTCAGGACCCGACCACCTCGTCGAACAGGCCCAGGCCCGGCTGCGGATCTGGATGACCGGGGCCGCCGGCCTCGATCCCGGCCACGACCGGCTCGAACAGCTCCGGGCCGTCGTTGCGGACGTTGTTGACGAGCGGGCTGACCGGCCAGATCCGGAGCCCGACCTCGTCGCTCGGTTCGAACAGCCCGTTGAGCTCCGCCGGATCGTCGAGCGACGGGTCCAGCCAGCGCGTCCAGGCGTCCTCGGGCACGATCACCGGCATCCGATCGTGGAGGCCGGCCATCTGGTCGTTCGGGCGGCTCGTGACGATCGTGAACGTCCGGACGACCCGATCGGCCGTCGGATCGCGCCAGCCCGACCACAGGCCGGCGAGCGCCAGCGGCCGCCCGTCGTCGCGGGCAATCGCGAACGGCTGGCGGTGTGCTCCCTCGCGGTGCCACTCGTAGAAGCCGTCGACCGGGACGAGACAGCGCTTCCGGCGGAAGGCATCACGGAAGGCTGGGCTCGTCGTCAGCGTCTCGGCCCGAGCGTTGAACATCCGCGAGCCGACCTTCGCCGCGTCGGCCCAGTGCGGGATGAGGCCCCAGCGATACGCAGTGATCGCCCGCCGATCGTCGCGCTGGACGACGACGAGGGCGTCATCGGTCGGGGCGACGTTGAAGCGCGGGCCGGGATCGTCCGCGAGCGGCTCGGCCGCGAAGATCTCGGCGAGCTCGGACGCCGGGCGTTGCTGGCTGAAGCGTCCGCACATTCCAGCAAGTCTAGTGGTCGGTCCTGTATCGTCGGCCCGATGGATCAGCCACCCGACCCGACCCCGGCCGTCGATCCCCTCGTGCCAGGGCCGCTGGATCGGTCGACCGCGGGCCAGCTGCTCGACCGGGGCGCTGCCCTCCTCGAGAGCGGCGACTACCCCGAGGCACTCGCGACCTACCAGCGGGTCGTCGGCTTCGACGATCCGGAGGTCACGGCCGCGGCGCTCCTCGGGATGGCCCAGGCTCGCTACCGGATGGACGACGAGGATGCCGCGGTGCGGACGTGGGAAGCGGTCCTCGGGCTGCCCGAGACGACCTCGACATACCACGCCTGGCGGAACGTCGCCGCGGCCCGCGTCCGCGATGGAGACCTCAACGGCGCGATCGGCGCCTACCGCGAGGCCGACCGGCGGGCCCCGGCGGCCGACAAGCCCGAGATCGCCAATCGCCTCGGCTGGCTGGCCAAGGAGACGGGCAACGTCCGCGCGTCGCGGCGCTACTTCGCCCGCGGCCGGGGCAGCGTCCTGCCGTACGTGAGCTTCGCCATCATCGGGATCACGGTTGCGGTCTCGGTCGCCGCGATGCTGTCGACGGACATCGCCCAGATCTACGACGTCCTCCAGCTCGACAAGAGGGCGGTCGCGGCGGGGGAGATCTGGCGCCTCTGGACCGTGACCCTCCTCCACGACCCGAACAACCTGCTCCACCTGCTGTTCAACATGTACGCCCTGTATCTGGCCGGTCCCATCGTCGAGCGACTGTACGGCTCGAGCCTCACCGCGATCTTCTACCTGGTCTGCGCGCTGGGCGGATCGCTCGGCAGCTTCGCGTTCGGCAGCGATGCGCCGTCGGTCGGTGCGTCCGGTGCGATCTTCGGCCTGTTCGGCATCCTCCTTGTCGCCACCCGGACACACAACCCAGCGCTCGACCGCGCGTCGCGGAACTTCGTGACGCAACTCGGCACGATCCTGATGATCAACATCATCTTCGGGATCGTGGCGGCCGGCTACATCGACAATTTCGCCCACATCGGCGGGTTCGTCACGGGCGCACTCCTCGGCCTCGCCTTCGTGCCGGGCAAGGTCGCGACGATCCGCTCGATGTGGCAGGCGGGGGCGGCCGGGCAGCTCGCAAATGGCTTCATCGGCAGCCCGATCGGACGGCTCGCCGCCGTCGTGGCGCTCGTCGGCGTGATGGCAGTCGCGGCCGCGTTCGGGATCAATCGCTGGGGCTGAACGCTCCGCGGCCGCGTTCCGGTGGTTGCACAGGTAGCACGACGCTGACCCGGGCGCCGTGCGGGCTCAGGTTCTCCGCGATCGCGGTCCCGCCGTGGGCGAGCGCGAGCTCGCGGACGATCGACAGGCCGAGGCCGCTGCCCCGGCCCGCCCGGGACGGGTCGCCGCGGTAGAAGCGCTCGAACGCCCTGGCCGTGCCACCGGGGGCGAAGCCCGGGCCATCGTCGAGGACGGAAAAGGCGATGGCCGGTCCGTCGACGCCGGCCACCGAATGCACGCGCCGGGCTTCGAGGCGGATCGACCCGCCCGGCTCGACGACCGCCAGCGCATTGTCCACGAGGTTGCCGAGGATCCGATCGAGGGCGATCCGGTCGGCCGCCAGAGACGAGCCGATCGGGCCGGCGACGCCGGTCTCGCCCGCGCTCGCGGCCGCGGCCGGCCCCGCCTCGAGCGTCACGCCCGCCGTCCGTGCCGCCGACGCGAACCGATCGACCGTCGCCGCAAGCACCGCATCGGCGTCGATCGGTTCGAGCCGCAGGGCGTCCGTCCCGGCCCGTAACCGGTCGATCGCGCCGAGCTCGCCGACGAGCCGCTCGAGACGTCCGGCCTCCTCCGCGATCGCCGCCGCCGCGCGCTCGGCGGCGGGACCGGTCGCCGTTCCGTCGGCGAGGGCCGCGGCGTACCCCGCGATCACCGTCAGCGGCGTGCGCAGATCGTGGCGCAGGTCGGCGAGGAGCTCGCTCTCGCGGGCGCGGGTCCGGGTGAGTTCCTCGGCGAGGACGTTGACGCGGGCGGTCGCGTCGCGGACCTCGCCCGGACCGCCGACCGGCAGCGGCGGACCGACCGGCGCGCCCGGCACCACCAGCTCGCTCGTCCGGCGCGCCAGGCGGGCCAGGGGCCGGGCGATCGAGCGGGACAGGAGGAACGCCAGCGGAGCGCCGATCGCGAGCGTCACGAGGATGACGATCGGCAGCGTCCGGCCGACATCGCGGAGCGCGTCGGCCCCGGCGTGATCGACCGACGAGAGCAGGACCGCCCGCGCCGCCGTCGCGTTCGGGCCGCGGAGGACGAGGGCGGCGTAGTCGTGCGTCTGGCCGTCGGCGAACGGCGCCGTGCCAGTGAGGGTGTCGCCGATCCTGGTCTCGGGGGGAATCGGGATCGCGATGCTGGGCGCCGGGTCGGGCAGACCGACGTCGACGACGTGGCCGTCGGCAGCGAGCAGGTGGATCGTGACGCCTCCGGCGACCTCGCCGCGGATCTGGTTGACGACGGTCCGGACCTCGCGGTCGGCGACGGCGCCGCGGAGGCGGACGGCGAACGTCTGGACGATGTCGGCGAGGGCGCTCGACGTCGCCTCGGCGTGGAGCCCGCGCAGGACGACGAACATCGTCGCCCCGATCGCGAGCCACAGGGCGACGGCGAGGACCCCGAACGCGACCACGATCCGACCGGTCAGGCTGGCGGGCATCGTCGGGTCAATCGGCCGGCGCGGCGGTGGGCTCGGAAACCGGCTGGCGGAGCGGCGGGACGAGGCGATAGCCGACGCCCCGAACGGTCTCGATCGGCGGACCGTCCGGCGCGAGCTTGCGGCGAACCTCGCTGACGTGGACGTCGACGGTCCGGGTCTCGCCCGGGAAGTCCGTGCCCCAGACATCCTCGAGCAGGGCGTCCCGGGTCAGCACGACGCCGGGGTCGCGGGCCAGCGCGGCGAGCAGGTCGAACTCGCGGGCGCGAAGGCCGAGATTGCGGTCGCCGACCGTGGCCTCGCGGCGGCGCGGGTCGATTCGCAGGGCGCCGACCTCGATCGGGCGGCCGCCGCGGGCGGTCACGTCGGTCCGGCGGAGGATGGCCTTGACCCGGGCGACGAGTGCCCGCGGGTTGAAGGGCTTGGTCACGTAGTCGTCGGCGCCGAGCTCCAACCCGACGATCGCGTCGACGTCGTCGTCGCGCGCGGTCAGCATCAGGACCGGTGTGTCGCCCCGCCGCCGGATCTCCCGGCAGACCTCGAACCCGTCGAGCTTCGGGAGCATCAGGTCGAGGATCACGAGGTCGGGGTCGTGTCGGGCGTGACGGTCGAGGGCATCGACACCATCATGGGCGGCGACGACCGCGAACCCCTCCTTCTCGAGGTACAGCCGGACGAGGTCGACGATGTGCCGCTCGTCGTCGACGACGAGGATCGTCTTCATCGGGCTCGCGTCGAGGCGACGTTCGTGCAGCCGGCAGGGCGGATACGCATCGCGGCGGAGGATACGCTTCGTCCCGGCGAGCGATCCCCTCGATTGTCAGGCGAAGGTAAGCCAGCCATCCGTGCCGGCGCTCATGACCGGTCGTCAGTCCGGGTCATTCGCTGGCCAGCGTTCGCGGAAGACGATGTCCTGGCGCGGCAGGCGCGCCTCGCCCGGGGCGGACTTCGGCCGGCGCGCTTCCTCGGTCGGATGGCCGAGCTGGACGATCGTCCGGACCATCCGGCCGGCGGGCAGGTCGAGCAGGGCCGCGATGGCCGGTCGCACGGCGGCCGGGATCCAGCTGATCCCCGCACCGATGTCGAGCATCCGCGCGGCGACGAGGATCCGCTCGGCGGCGCGACCCTCGTCGTAGGCGTGACCCACCGCCCGATCGGGCGCGGCCGGCAGGACGATGGCGATCGCCGCAGGCGCCGTCGCGAGGCCGCGCGTCTGCGGCAGGCCGGCGTCGTGGATGGCGCGGATCGTCGCTGGCTCCGTGATGACGATGAACCGCCATGGCTGGCTGTTCTTGCTGCTGCCGGTCCAGCGCGCGACGTCGGCGAGGGCGTCGAGAATGTCAGGATCGACCGGAGTCGGCTCGAATTCGCGGACCTGGCGGGTCCGGCGAAGAGGACGGAGAACGTCGGTCGGGTCGATGCTCATCGGAACCCTCGATCGGGGGTCATGCCATCATCCGCCCAGTGCGCGGACCAGGTCCTGCGATGCGGTCCGCAAACGGGTTGCCTGGTCCCTGCCGAGATCCTTGGCAAGGTCCGCGATCCTGTGGTCGAGCTTCCGCGCCGCGTCGAGCGCGGCGCTCCGATCGCCGGCGTCGAGCGCCCTGCGGACGGCGGCCGTTCGCTCCTCGAGGTCGTTGGCTTCCTTGCCCTTGAGGCCGTCCGGTCCGCCGCGGGCGGCGCTGATCGCGGCGTCCATCGCGGTCAGGCTGGCGAACGCCGGGTCCAGCTTCGGAGACGGCGTCGCGGCCGGCGGGGACGGCGGGATCGACGGCGATGACGACGGCACGGGCGCGCTCACGAGGGGCGCAGGCGATGCGGCGGTGGAGGCGCCGGGCCCGGACGACGGGGCGGAACCGATCCGGCTGACGAGCGCGATCATGACCGCGAGGACGAGGGCGGCCACGACGGTCGCCCGTCCGACCCAGGACGTGGCCCGAGCGACCCCGGTCCGGGTCGAGTCCCGGGCGGGCCCTCGGGCGCCCGAGGCCTCGAGCGGGAGAGACGCGGTCGCGCCGAGCGGGATCGCGATCGCCGTGGTCGCATCGTCGGCCAGCGCGGGTTCGCCCGCCGGCGGGCGCCCGACCCCGACGAGGAACGCAGCGTCAAGCGGCGCGTCGGGTCCGACCGGTGCCGCGGATCGGCGCGCCGGCCCGCCATCGCGCGTCCAGCGCCCGAGCGCGGCGGCCAGCCCGGACGCGAACGAGAGCGCGTCGGGCCGGTCGTTCGGACCCACGGCGAGCGCGCCGCCGACGATGTCGTCGAAGGCGGGCCCCAGGTCAGGCGCCACGGTCGAGACCGCGGGCGCGGCCGATCCCGACGAGGTGACGAGCTCGGCCATCGAGGACACGGGCCGGGGCGGTTGGCCGGTCAGCCCGACGAAGGCGACGACGCCAAGGCCGTAGACGTCGGCGGCCGCCGTTGCCCGCTCTCCGGCGAGGACCTCGGGTGCGAGATAGGCCAGCGTTCCGACGGCCGTCCCGGGCGTCGTGAGCTCGCTCGGACCCTGGCCGTCGTTCGATTGGGCCAGACCGAAGTCGGCCAGCTTCGCCCGATCGTCACCGAACAGGATGTTCTGGGGCTTGATGTCGCGATGGACGACGCCCCGGCGATGGAGATCGGCCAGGCCGTCGGCGACCGGGACGAGGATCGGGACCAGGTCGTCCGGGGCCATCCGCTGACCACCGCCGAAACGGTCCGCGAGGGACCCGCCGCGGCAGAGCTCCATGACGAAGAAGGGCTCGCGACCGGTGGACGGATCGCCCGCGTCGACGTCGAAGACGGCCACGACGCCGGGGTGGGAGGACGCGGCGAGCGAGCGTGCCTCGCGCTCGAACCGGGCCGCGGTCGACGGGTCGCCGGCGAGGTTGGGCAGGAGGATCTTGACCGCGACGTCGCGCTCGAGCCGCTCGTCGCGGGCTCGATGGACGGTCGCCATGCCGCCGGACCCGAGGCGCTCGAGGATCCGGTAGCGGCCCATGAGGAGGTCACCCGGGTTGGGCATCTCGGCGAGCCTACCCGATGCGCTACGATCGGGTGCCCTGCCTCGGAGACCCGATGTTCTCGACGCTGCTCGGTGTGCTCCCAGCGGACCCGGACCGACCGGCCGCGGCCGGCGACGAGGACGCGGCGCGGCTCGACGATGTCGCAGCCCTGGCTGGTGTCGGGCTCGAGCTGATCTCGGACGGCGGCGACGCGGCCGGTCCGGATGCCGATGTCGCGGTCGTCGTGGCGCGCTGGCAGGCGGCGGCCTCGGTCAGCGCCGCCGCGGTGAAGCAGGTCCTGCTCGGACCGTGGTCGGCGTCGCGTCTGGATGGCGGGCGACCGGAGGCCGCGGCCGAACGGCTTCGGCCGACGATCCTCGCCCTCGCCGCCGCGGGCTGTCCGCTCGTCGAGATCGCCGAGCCGGATGCGATCGCGATCGCGGACGATCCCGACGCCGCTTTGGCCTTTGCCGCTGCGCACCGGCAGCTCGTCGACGGCAGCGAGCGCGTTCACGCCTCGCTGTGCCTGACCGGTGGCAACTTCGACGGCGCGGCCCCTGCGACGTTCTTCGACCTCGCCTACGCCAGCTACGCCTTCGACCTGATCGCCGGTCCGGAGAACTGGCGGCTGATCGTCCAGGCACCGACCGACCGCGGCATCGTCTGCGGCGCCCTCGGCCTGGGTCCCGGCGCGGACGAGACCCGTGAGGTCCTCGTCTGGGCCGCCCACTACGCGGCGTCGACGAACGGCCGCGGCCTCGCCCGGGTCGGGCTGGCGAACGCCCCGATCGGGCCCGGTTTCCAGCCGCCGAGCCGGGTCGACGTGCTGCGCAAGCTTGCGCTCGTCGCCGAGGCGAGCCGGATCGCCGCCGTCGATTCGGCCGAGGAGATGGCCGGACTGCTCGATACGCGGGCGATCGGCCCGCGCTCGGCGAGGTCCGCCCGATACGCGCCGGCGCGACGTCGGCGGTCGTGACGCCTCCGCCGCTGCGTCCTCGCCGGTCGGTCCTGTGGTCGGTCGCCTGGCGCGCCGGTTACCGATTCGTGCGCGTCCTCGACCCGTTGATCCGATCGTGGATGGCGAACGACCTGCCCGGCCTGGCGCGCGTCGTCGAGCTCCGCTACGTCGGCCGCCGGACGGGCCGGACGCGCCGAACGCTCGTGACGCTGCTCAGCCACGACGGCACGTGGTACGTCGGCCACCCGAATGGCGAGGCGGGCTGGGTCCGCAATGCGGAAGCGTCCGGCTGGGTCGATGTCGAGCCTCCCGGGCCGCTCGGGCCGCGCTTCAGCGTCCAGCGGCTGGACGACGGCGCCGAGCGGGACGCCGTCATCCGGTCCACCGCCAGGCAGCAGCCGTTTCCGGCGAATCTCCTCTACCGCGCGGCCCAGCGCCATGTTGCCGCCGTCGGCGTCTACCATCGACTCGAACCCTTCCGTGACGCCGCGCCGTCGCCGCCTCCGCCGATCGATCCACCCGCCCCGAGCCCCGAAGGAGCCCGATGACCAAGAGTCGTTTCTGGCACGGATTCGCCGACATGCACACCGTCGCCGAGGCGGAGGTCGTCATCCGCTCCGCCGACGGCGTCTGGCTCGAGGACACCGCGGGCAACCGCTATCTCGACGCGACCGCGGCCCTCTGGTACTGCAACGTCGGCTACGGCCGGCGGGTGATCGCCGACGCGGTCGCCGAGCAGCTCGCCCGGCTGCCCGCCTACTCGTCGTTCGGCGCCTACACGTCGGAGCCGACGCTGGTCCTCGCCGATCGGCTGGCCGCCCTCGCCCCGATCGCGAACGCGGTGGTCTTCCTCGGATCGGGCGGCTCGGACGCGGTCGACACGGCCGCCAAGCTCGTCCGCCGCTACTGGGACGTGATCGGCCGGCCCGAGAGGCGGGTCATCGTCTCGCGCGAGTTCGGGTATCACGGAATGCACGGCTGGGGGACGTCGCTGGTCGGGATCGCCCCGCTGAAGTCCGGCTACGGCGGCAACTTCATCGACGAGGTCGTCAATGTCGGGGCGATGGACGTCGAGACGCTCGGCGCGCTCTTCGCCGAACGCGGCCACGAGATCGCGGCGTTCATCGGCGAGCCGGTCATCGGCGCCGGCGGCGTCTACCCGCCGGAGGAGCACTACTGGCCGGAGGTCAATCGGCTCTGCCGCGAGCACGACATCCTGCTCGTCGCGGACGAGGTGATCACCGGCTTCGGGCGGACCGGGGTCATGTGGGGGACCCAGCGCTACGGGATTGAGCCGGACCTCGTGACGTTCGCCAAGGGCGTGTCGTCCGGCTACGTGCCGCTCGGCGGCGTGCTCGTCGGCGAGCGGGTCCGGGCGCCGTTCTGGGACAAGGACGTGCCCGGCGCCGTGTTCCGCCATGGGTACACGTACTCGGGTCACGCCGGCGCGGCGGCCGCGGCGATGGCCAACCTCGACATCCTCGAGGGCGAGGGCCTCGTCGCCCGGGTCGCCGAGCTGGAGCCCGTGCTGGACCGCGAGGTCCGCCGGCTCGAGAGCGCGCCCGGGGTGGGGGAGGTGCGGACGGTCGGGCTGACCGCCGCCGTCGCGTTCTCGCCCGATCTCCTCGCCGCCGACGCCGGCCTGCCCGAGCGTGTGGTCGAGGCGGCGCTCCGGCACGGGGTGGCGACGCGGGTCCTGCGCGGCCACGCCCTCCAGGTGTCGCCGCCGTTCGTGATCACCGAGTCGGAGATCACGACGATGGTCGACGGCCTGGGCGCCGCCCTCGACGAGGTGGCGGGATAGCGCCGCTCCTCGTCGAGCGCTGACTCAGTCGCCGAGTCAGGACGGCCACCAGCACGAGGAGGTCCGCTGTGGATTCCGCACTGTCGAGCGTGCTACCCGTCGACTT
>DATAIW010000477.1:0-3798 GCA_036262455.1 Candidatus Limnocylindrales bacterium
CGGCGCGCCCTGCTGCGCGTGTTCGGGTCGGCAAAGCGGGTGCGCGAGGCGCCGGTCGAGCAGATCGCCGCGGTTCCGGGGATCGGCGCCGCGCTGGCTGCCCGGATCAAGGAGACGCTGGAAGCCTGAGCCTGGCCCGACACCGGATCGGTTGTCGGATGGCGGACAGGCTCGTTGCGCCATCGGCGGCGCACGATTCAGAGCGGCAGACACGGCGGGCCACCGGTCTGCAACGCGTCCCGCACTCGGGCGTCATCTCAGTGCGTACGGCGACGCGAATCCGCACCAGCGAGGCTCCACGACATGGACGAGGACGAGCAGGTTGACGCCCGGTTTCGGGCGCTCGAGGCACGGATCGCGAGCCTGGAAGCGGCCACTGGCGCGGCGCCCGCGCAGGCGCGGCCCACGGTCGCGGCCCGGCCGGCGACGACGGCAGGACTCCGCATCCCCGATCTGCAGCGAGCGTCCCCGATCGTGAGCGCGTCGGTCACACCCGCCGCCGCGCTCCCAGCCGCTGGCGTGGCCCTGCCTGGCGCGAGGGTTTCCACCCCGGCACCGACGGCCCCGCCGAGGCCGATGCCGACCATCGCCGCGGCGGACCCGCGGCCCTCGTGGGGCGACGCGATCGCCGACCTCGAAGACAAGCTGACCGGTCGCGTCCTCGCCGTCGTCGGCGGCGTGGCCCTCGTCGCGGGCGCGATCTTCTTCCTCAGCCTTGCCTTCAGTCGAGACTGGATCGGTCACGAGGGCCGGGTCCTGATCGGGATCGGGTCGGCCGGGTTCGCTCTGGCGGTGGGTGCCTGGGAGCTCGATCATCGGCAGCCGACGGTCGGCCGGGTCCTCGTCGCGGTCGGCCTCGCCGTCGTCTCGCTATCGATGTTCGCGGCGACGCGTCTGTACAACCTGGTCCCAGTCGAGATCGCGTTGCTCGGCTCGCTCGTGGCCGCGGTCGCCGCTGCCTTCCTCGCGGTTCGCAACGACGCCCAGATCATCGCCGTCCTGTCGCTCCTCGCCGTCCTCGGCGCTCCGCCGGTCCTCGGCGCGTCGCCGACCCTCGTGACGGTCGCGTACATCGGGACGGTCCTCGTCGGGTTCGCAGCGTTGGCCCTGTTCCGGACCTGGCGCTGGCTGCCGTCGATCGCCTTCGCGCTGTCCGCGCCACAGCTCGCATCCTGGCTCGCCGGCGACATCGTGCCGGCCGTGGGCATCGTGGCCGCGGTCGTGTTCTGGACCCTCAATGTCGTCACCGCCGGTGGGGAGGAATACCTGCGCCCGAGGAATCAGCTGCGCCTCGGCAGTGCGACCCTCCTCCTGGCAAACGCGGCCTTCCTCCTGTGGGCCGGGTTCACGCTCCTCGACGGTCCCAACGAGTTCCTGCGTGGTCCGTTCCTCATCGCGATTGCGCTGGCTCACGCGGTGTTGGGCGGCTGGTTCCTGTTGCGCGAGGGCGACCACCACCCCTTCGGACTTCTCGCGGCAGGCACCGGCGTCGCGGCGCTGGCGATGGCGGCGCCCGTCCAGGCCGGCGGCCCCCCCGTCCCGATCGCGTGGGCGGCCGAGGCGGCGGCCCTGGCCTGGCTGGCCAGTCGCCGAGCCCATCCCCAGGCCGCCCTCGCCGCGGCGATCCTCGGGCTCATGGCCCTCGCCCATCTCGTCGGGTTCGAATACCCGGCCGGGATGGCATCACGTGTCCCGACCGCCGGCGACTGGCCGTTCGTCAACGCGAGCGGGCTCACTCTCGTCTTCCTTCTTGGCGCTGCAACCGTCGCGGCCTGGTTCCTCCGGGCCCGCGCGGTCGTCGCGGTCATCGCCGGTTTCGGCGTGCTGGCCGTGGCCCTCGCCGCCCCCCACGAGCTCACCGGTCCGGCCCTGATCGCGGCCTGGGTCGGGCTCGCCCTCGGAGCGCTGGCGCTCGAGCGGTTCATCATCGATCGGTTGCCCGAGGAGGGTCCGGTCACGGTCGGCCTGCTCGGTGAGCTGCGCTTCGCCACCCTTGCCGCAGCGGCGTCCGTCGGGGCGATCGCTCTCGGTCACGCCCTCGTGTTCGACCTCCCGATCGACGCATTCGGGACGATCCGGCCGCCCGCCATCCCGTTCAGCGACGCCCGGGCGCTGACGCTCGAATTCCTCGTCATCGGCAGCGCCATCAGTGGCTGGGTCTACCTTGGCCGGGTGACCCTGGAGCTGCCGGCCGTCGCCGCCCTCGTCGGCGCCGGATTGATCCTCGCCTACGGCGCCGTCTTCGAGGTCTACGCGGATGCCGCGATCGTCATCGCCGCCGGCCTCGCGGTGGCCGGGCTCCTCCTCGGGACGCTGCGTGGCGTCGCCGAGCGGGCATGGCGGCTCGCCACGGGCGCGAGCCTGGCCCTGGTCGGGGTCGGGACCCTGGCCGCGCTGTCGGTCATCGCTGGCCTGGACCGCCTCGTGATGGCCGAGGGCATCTTCATCGACCACCCTCCGTTCGTCAGTGACGTATCCGCGGCGTACGGTGCGCTCGCGGTCGCCCTCGCGGTCGCGGTGCGGCTCAACCGCCGGCAAGGCTTCGCGCCATGGGCAGGGATCGCGGCCGGCGGCATGGTCGTTTTCGCCCTGTCGGTCGGCGTGATCGATCTCTTCCAGCCGCGGACAGGCGGTGCGATCCAGTTCGAGGAGCTCGCCCGGCAGGCCCAGGTCGTCATGAGCGTGCTGTGGATCGTTCTCGGCGCTGCCGTGTTCGTCTACGGGCTCGCCCGTGGACACCTGGTCGTCCGCCAGGCTGGTCTCGGGCTCCTCGCCCTGGCGTCGTTGAAGGTCTTCGTCTTCGACCTGGCCTCGCTCGACGTCGCCTACCGGGTCCTGTCCCTCGTCGCCCTCGGGACGTTCCTGCTCCTCACGGCCTGGGTCTACGCCCGCCTTCGGCCGCCGCCGACGAAACCGCCGCGCTCGTCGGGGCCGGAGGCCGCCGCGACCTGACCGCGGGGGACACGTCGCCGCGACCGATCGGCGGTCTCGGGGTCCCTTTCCTGTATCATCCGCCGCTGATGCGCAAGACCGGTCCGATCCTCATCCTGATCATCGGGATCCTCGCCCTGATCATCGATTTCGTCCCGGGCCTGTCCGCGCCCTGGGAGCCCGACCGAGTCTTCGAGACGAAGGTCGGGCTCGACCTGCAGGGCGGCCTCCGCGTCGAGTACCAGGCCCAGCCCGTCGAGGGCAGGTCGGCCGGGCAGGGGGATCTCGACGTCATCCGGACGATCATCGAGAACCGGGTCAACTCGACCGGCGTCGCGGAACCGGTCATCACCGTCCAGGGCAACGACCGGATCGTCGTCGAGCTGCCGGGCGTGTCCGACCCGAATGCGATTCGCAACCTCGTCGGGCAGACGGGCAGCCTCGATTTCGTCCCGCTCGGGAAGACGTCGAAGGCCAAGGGCGACACGATCGATTCGAACCAGTTCCCGGCGCTCTTCGGCGGCACGGAGCTGTCGTCCGCGACGATCGGCCAGAACCAGACCCTCGGGCGGGTCGTGACGTTCCAGCTGAAGGACACGGGCGCGAAGCTGTTCGGGGAGTACACCGCCCAGCACATCGGCGACTTCTTCGCGATCGTCCTCGACCACAGGGTGATCTCGGCCCCGACCATCGATTCGGCGATCCCCGGTGGCAGCGTCGAGATCTCGCAGAAGGGCACGATCGGCGGGTATCCCCTCAAGGAGGCCACGGAGCTGGTCACGGTCCTCCAGTACGGCTCGCTGCCGTTCCCGATCAAGGAGCTGTCGTCCCAGACGATCAGCGCGACCCTCGGCGAGCAGTTCCTGA
>DATAIW010000478.1:0-6773 GCA_036262455.1 Candidatus Limnocylindrales bacterium
CGAGCCGCGCTGGAACGCGATGCCGGTCCTCGAGGATGTCCGCGACCCGTCCCTCATCCACTGGGCGAGCTTTGGCAAGCCCTGGGAGCCGGAGCTGACCTACGGCCAGGACCGCTGGCTCGAGTACGCCGCGCGACTGCATGACCGGGCCGGGGCGCCGCCCACCGCCGACGAAGGAACGTCAGGTCGAGTGGGATCCATCAGGAACCCGGACTCGATCGGTCCGGCCACGGGAGAGCTGTCGGCGGCGATCGAAGGCGTCATCGAGGCCGTGCGAAGCGAGCACCTCAGCTACCTCGATGCCAGCAGCCTGCGGACCCTCGCCGCGACGGTCGAGTCGATCGAGGCGGACGGCATCGACGGCCTGATCATCGAGACCGGCACCGCCCGCGGTGGTTCGGCGATCACCATGGCGGCAGCCAAGTCGACCACGCGGCGGATGAAGGTCTACGACGTGTTCGGGATGATCCCGCCACCCGGCGAGAAGGACGGCGACGACGTCCATCGGCGCTACGCGACGATCGCCAGCGGAGCCTCGAAGGGTGTCGGCGGCGAGACGTACTACGGTTACCGCGAGGACCTCCTGGCCGAGGTCCGTGAGTCGTTCGGGCGGCACGGCGTGCCGATCGGGGACCACAACGTCGAGTTGATCCAGGGGCTGTTCGAGGACACCCTCACGCTCGACGAGCCGGTCGCTCTGGCTCACCTCGACGGCGACTGGTACGCGTCGACGATGACCTGCCTGACCCGGATCGCTCCGTTGCTGGTGGTCGGCGGTCGCTTCGTGATCGACGACTACGACACGTGGTCCGGTTGCCGCGCCGCCGTCGACGAGTACTTCGCCCGCCGCGACGGCTTTCGCTTCGAACGCCGCGGCAGGTTGCACATCGTCCGTGTCTGACCGTCGATCGGCCGGGGATCGCTGAACGGCGCGTCCGGACGGCGCGGGTATACTTCACGGGCTCTCCCGCCCGACACCCGAGCGCGCGATCCGCCCCCGCCCTGCGCGGAGCCGCTGCGTCCCGGCCCGACCCAGCCAACGCGAAGGAACTGCCCACCGTCATGCTCGACCGCTTTTTCGGCATCTTCTCCCGCGATATCGGGATCGACCTCGGGACCGCCAACACCCTGGTCCACGTCCGCGACCGCGGGATCGTGATGAGCGAGCCGTCGGTCGTCGCGATCGATGCCAAGACGAAGCGGGTGCTCGCCGTCGGGGCGGAGGCCAAGCGGATGGTCGGCCGGACGCCGGCGTCGATCATTGCCGTCCGCCCGCTCCGCGACGGCGTGATCAGCGACTTCGACGTGACCGAGCAGATGATCAAGTACTTCGTCGACAAGGTCCACGACCGGATCGGGCTCATCGCCCGGCCACGGATGCTGCTCGGCATCCCGTCCGGCGTCACCGAGGTCGAGAAGCGGGCCGTCCGCGACGCGGCCATGAACGCGGGCGCGCGCTGGGCCCGCCTGATCGAGGAGCCGATGGCGGCCGCGATCGGCGCCGGGCTGCCGGTCAGCGAGCCGTCGGGCTCGCTCATCGTCGACATCGGCGGCGGCACGACCGAAGTCGCGGTCATCAGCCTCGGCGGGATCGTGGTGTCGCGTTCGATCCGGATCGGCGGCGACGAGATGGACCAGGACATCGTCGCCTTCGCCCGGCGCGAGTACAACCTGTTCCTCGGCGAGCGGACGGCCGAGGACATCAAGATCGCGATCGCGTCGGCCTACCCGGGTGACTGGGACAGCCAGCGCGTCTCGCTCCGCGGCCGCGACCTGCTGACCGGCCTGCCGCGCAGCGTCGAGGTCGGCGCCGACCAGATCCGCGAGGCGATCGAGCCATCCGTCGTCCAGATCGTCGACACGATCAAGGACACGATCGAGGAGACCCCGCCGGAGCTCGTCGCCGACATCATGGACCAGGGCATCGTCCTTGCCGGTGGCGGTGCTCTCCTGTCCGGTCTCGACCGGCGGGTCGCCGACGCCACCCAGATGCCGGTCCACGTCGCGGACGATCCGCTGACCTGCGTCGCCCGCGGGACCGGCGTCGTCCTCCAGGAGCTCGAGAAGATGGACCGCGTCCTCGTCTCCGACACGTACGCCCGAGCGCCGCGCTAGAAGGCCCGCCCGGGCGACCTGCTCGCGGACTGCGCGTTAGTCTGGCTTCCTCATGACCACCATCCTCGCCAACCGCGCGACTCGCCGCCGGGCGGTGACGTTCACGATCCTCCTGGCCGTCAGCCTCATCCTGATGGCGATCTCCTCCAGCCCCGCGGTGACCGACTTCCAGGGCGCCATGGCATATGCCCTGCGTCCGATCCAGGGCGCGATCCACGGCGTCGCGGATTCGGTCGCGAACGCGGTCGCCGCGGTCGGCGAGATCCAGGGCCTGCACTCGGACAATGCCGCCCTCCGGCGCGAGAACCAGCGGCTGACCGAGGAGAACCTCCGGGCGACCGCCATCGAGCAGGAGAACGAGCAGCTCACCGGGCTCCTCCAGCTCCGTAACTCCTACAAGTACGAGACGGCTGCGGCGGAGGTTATCGCGCGCGAGTCCAGCGAGGCCCGCCGCTCCGTCACGATCTCGAAGGGGACCGACGACGGGATCGCGACGGGCGATGTCGTGATCGCCGAGGGCGGGGCCCTGGTCGGCCGCGTCAGCGATGTCGGCCCGAATTTCGCGATCGTCACCCTGATCACCGACCGCAGCTCGATCGTCATCGGCGAGACCGAGACGAGCACCGCCAGCGGCGAGGTCGTCGGCCAGCTCGGCGGGGCGCTGATCATGCAGAACATCGACTCGACCGAGAAGGTCGTGCCCGGCGAGCAGGTCCTCACGCCGGGAACCGAGGTCGCGGGGGGGATCCGTTCGCCGTATCCGAAGGGCCTCGTGATCGGCGAGGTCAGCGACATCCGGAAGGATGCCAACTCGGTCGTCCAGATGGCCTATCTCCTGCCGACGACGGACCTCGACAAGGTGGCCTACGTCCTCGTCATCCTCGACTATGCCGGTGGCCTGCCGGGCGTCGACGACACGCCGATCGACTGCTCCCAGACCGGCGTGGGCGGCGCGCTGCCCGGCGGGGAGCAACCGTGCATCCAGCCGAGCGCCTCGCCGCGGGCGACCCCTCTGCTACCGTGACGGCGTGAAAGGCATCGTCCTCGCCGGCGGGACGGCAACCCGTCTGTTCCCCTTGACGATCGTCACGAACAAGCACCTGCTGCCGATCTACGACCGGCCGATGATCTACTACCCGATCGAAACCCTGGCCGGCATGGGCATCCGTGAGGTGATGGTGATCGTCGGCGGCAAGAGTGTCGGCGACGTCGTCGAGCTGCTTGCCGACGGATCGCATTTCGGCCTCGACCTGACGTATCGCTACCAGCATGGGGCGCTCGGGATCGCTCACGCGATCGGGCTTGCCCGGGATTTCGTCGGCGACGATTCGTTCTGCTGCATCCTTGGCGACAACATCCTGCGCGGGCCGGCCCTGGCCGCCACGGCGGCCGAATTCGACTCGGGTCCATGGGGCGCGGGCACGCTCCTGTACCGGGTCGCGGATCCCGAGCGGTTCGGCGTGGCCGAGCTCGATACCGACGGGCGTGTCATCGGCTTCGAGGAGAAGCCGGCCCACCCGAAGAGCGACCTGATCCCGATCGGGGTCTACTTCCTCCGTCCCGACGCGTTCTCGGTCATCGACACCCTTGCCCCGTCGGGTCGCGGCGAATTCGAGATCACCGACGTATTGAATCACTACATCCCCGACGGGCGCCTCTTCAGCCGGGTCTACGACGGCCTCTGGGCGGACGCCGGAACCGTCCCCTCGCTGATCCGGGCCGCGGAGCTCGCCCGCGACGACGACGACGCGGGACGGCTCGCCCCGCCCGTCGAGCGCCCGATCGGGTAGGCAGGTCATGACCCTCGAGGGCGGGTCGGCCCGGATCGCTCCCGGCGCCCGGATCCTCGTCACCGGCGGGGCCGGGTTCATCGGCAGTGCCTACGTCCGCGATGTCCTCGGCCGCGGCGACGCGACCCGGATCACGGTCCTCGACAAACTGACGTACGCGGGCAACCGCGCCAACCTCGCGGCAGTCGAGGCGGACCCCGGGCAGGCGGCGCGATACCGCTTCGTCCAGGGCGACATCGCCGAGCCCGGGATCGTCGGCCCGCTCGTTGCCGAGGTCGATGCGGTCGTGAACTTCGCGGCGGAATCGCACGTCGATCGGAGCATCCTCGACCCGGAGGCGTTCCTCCGGACGGGTGTGATCGGCGTCCACGTCCTGCTCGAGGCGGTCCGGGCGGCGTCGACGGCTCGGGCGGCGGCCGGCGGGAGCCCCGTCCGCTACCTCCAGGTGTCGACCGACGAGGTCTACGGTTCGGTCGCCGAGGGTCGGTCGGTCGAGACCGATCGACTCGATCCGCGCTCCCCGTATTCGGCGGCGAAGGCCGCCGGCGAGCTGCTCGTGGGGAGCTACGTCGTGACGCACGGAGTGGACGCGGTTGTCACGCGCGGATCCAACACGTACGGGCCATTCCACCACCCCGAGAAGCTGATCCCGCTGTTCGTCACGAATGCGATCGACGACCAGCCGCTGCCGATGTATGGCGACGGGTTGCAGCAGCGGGACTGGCTGTTCGTCTCCGACCACGCCGGGGCGATCGACCACGTTCTCCGCCGCGGCGCGAGCGGCGAGACGTACAACCTCCCGGGTTCGGCCGAGATGACGAACCGCGCCGTGATCGCCGCGCTCCTCGAGCGGCTGGGCAAGCCCTGGTCGCTCGTCCGGACCGTCCCGGATCGGCCGGGCCACGATCGGCGGTATGCCCTCGATGGAACGAAGCTGGCGGCGCTCGGCTGGCGGAACCGGACAAAGTTCGCGGACGGCCTGGCGGCCACGATCGACTGGTTCCGGGCCAACGAGGCGTGGTGGCGGGCGGCGAAGTCCGGCGACTGGGACGCGTACTACGAGCGCCAGTACGGGGCCCGCCTCGCCAGCGGCCAGGCCGTGGCGCAGGTCAGCGCCCCGACGGAAGCCTGAGCGTGCGCGTCGCGGTCACCGGCGCGACCGGGCGGCTCGGCCGGGCAGTCGTGACGGCTCTCGAGGAGGCGCCGTTCACCGGGCCGTTCGGGCCGATCGCCTGGAGCCGGGCCATCTTCGATCTCGATGCTCCGGACAGCGCCGGAGCGCTGTTCGATCGCGATCGACCGGAGGTCGTCGTCCATTGCGCCGCCTGGACCGATGTCGACGGCTGTGCCCGCGATCCGGGTCTCGCGCTGGCCCGCAATGGAACGGCGACCGATGTGCTTGCCCGGGCCGCGGCCGAGCGCGGGGTGGACCTCATCGTCGTCTCGACGAACGAGGTCTTCGACGGCCGACGGACCGACCGGCTCGGCTACGGACCGGACGACGCACCGAGTCCGATCAACCCGTACGGCGCCTCGAAGCTGGCGGGGGAGGTGGCGGCGGGCGACGCGTTCGCGGCCGCGTCGGGTGGCGCGGCCCTCGGGATCGCGCGAACCGCGTGGCTGTACGGCCCGCCCGGCAACGACTTCCCGGCCAGGATCCTCGCCGCAGCCGAGCGTGCCACCGCGACCGGTGAGCCGCTCCGCCTCGTGGCCGACGAGATCGGGTCGCCGAGCTACACCCTCGACGTGGCCGATGCGATCGCCGAGCTGATCGGCGCGGCTGCGGTCGAGGGCACCCACCACCTTGTCAACGGCGGCACGGCCAGCCGGGCGGATTGGGCTCGGGAGCTTCTTCGCCAGGCCGGCGTCGCGGTCGTGACCGAGGACGTTCCGGCGGCGACATGGCCGCGCGCCTCGACGCCGCCCGCGTGGGCCGTGCTCGAGCCGACCCCGTTGCCCGGGGGCGAGCCGCTCCGGCCGTGGCAGGCAGCCCTCGCCGACTACCTTCCGACCCTGCTCCGGGATCGCGCCCGGGCGAAAGCCGGCGCCGGCCGATGAGCGATCCGCGCCCGTCGCTCGAGCGTTCGCCATCGGCCCTGCCGGGCGTCCGCTACGGCGCAATCGCCCGTCACGCCGACAGTCGTGGGGCGTTCCGCGAGCTCTGGCGCGCGTCGTCCTTCCCGATCCTGACGCCGGCCGGGACCGGGGCGCCGGCCGGGACCGAGCCGCGGTTCGTCCAGGCGAACCAGTCGAGCTCGGCAGCCGGCGTCCTCCGCGGCCTGCATTACCACCGCCACCAGCTCGACTACTGGGTCGTCGGATCGGGCCGCGCGTTCGTCGCCCTCGTCGACGTCCGGCGGGTGGTCGGCGGCGTCGGGCCGGCCGTCGTCGAGACGCGTGAGCTGGACGCCGGCGAATGGGTCGTCATCCCGGCCGGCGTCGCCCACGGCTTCCTCGCCCTCGAACCGCTCGAGCTCGTCTATTTCGTCACGAACGAGTTCGACGGCAGTGACGAGCTAGGCTTCGCCTGGGACGACCCGGCCGTCGCCGTCCCGTGGCCGGCCGTCGACGCGACCCCCGACGACCGCCCGATCCTGTCCGAACGGGACCAATCGAACCCACCGTTGGCGGAGCTGGTGGCCAGCCTCCGCGGCTGAGCGACTCACTCGGCGACGCGTGCGGACGCGAATGCCGGTCTCGCCATTCACTACGCCGCGTCGTGGACGTCACCGCCGATGGCCTGATTCGGCCCCGCCCGGGCGCGATTTCCCTGGATGGCGCCCGATCCTCCGACATTCACCACGCCCGACAGTGAGTGACAACCGCGGGTCGCCGCCCCGCGGACTTGCACCACGCCCGGTTGTGAAT
>DATAIW010000479.1:0-2074 GCA_036262455.1 Candidatus Limnocylindrales bacterium
GGGCGGAGACCTTGCGGGCCCCGATCCCGATTCCCGTCCGATCGACCGTGTAGCCACCGGCCTCGAGAGCCTGCGCGTAGATCTCGGCCATGACCTTGGCTTCGTAGAAGCCGTCCGATCCGACCTTGACGGTCGGCTTGCCGCCCCCACCCGTCGAGCAGGCGCTCACCAGCACCACGATCGACGCCCCGAGGGCGAGCGCGCGGGTGAACCGCATGGGTCGCCTCCTTACTGTGCCCGTGTCCGCCTGGGAGGCTGCATCGGGTCACGCGGACTATATCGGCCCGCGCCCGATCGCTCCGAATCCGTCCCCGCGGGGCCCGGAACGTTACATCCCGAGCACGGGCGGCTGCGGCGCGAGCTCCACAGCCGGCCCGTTCCCATCGCCGCCCAGCCCCGGCGACCGGGCAACGCGCTGCAGGAGGCTGACGGCGACCTCGGTCGCGATCGCGAGGGCCGCGACCAGGAGCACGCCACCGAACACCTGGCCGTCGTCCTTCTGGGCGATCCCGTCCACGAGGAAGCGCCCGAGCCCGCCGCCGCCGAAGATCGCCCCCAGGGTTGCCGTCGCGACGATCTGGACGGCTGCGGAGCGAATCCCCCCGAGGACAACGGGAAGCGCAACCGGCAGCTCGATCCCGGCCAGGATCTCGCGCTCGCGCATGCCCATCCCGCGGCCGGACTCGACGAGATCCCGGTCGACCTCCGCGATGCCCGTATAGGTATTGACGAGGATCGGCGGCACGGCGAGCACAACCATCGCCACGAGCGTCGGCAGGACGGCCCCGCCGACGACCGGGTCGATGAGCACCGTGACGGGGATGGCGATCGCGATGACCGCGAGCGAGGGCAGCGAGCGCCCAAGGTTTGCCACGCTGGCCGCGACGGCGGCGCCCCGGCCCGTGTGGCCGATCGCGAGTCCCGCCGGGAGCGCGAGGAGCAGCGCGATCGCCAGCGAGATGCTGGCGATCAGCACGTGCTCCAGGAGCCGGTTCGGGATTCCGGCCTGGCCGGCCCACTGGGCGGGATCCGTGAGCCAGGCGGCCGTCGCCGTCACGAGGTTCACGACGTCGCCTCGATCGCCCGCGCCTGGGCCCAGGGTGTGACACGCCGCTGCACCCGGACGAACAGGAAGTCGGCGCCCAGCGCCAGGAGGATCGAGGGAAGCGCCCCGGCGTACATCTCGGTCAGGAAGGTGCCGCGGTGGTAGCCGTCGAGGATGAAGTAGCCCAGCCCGCCAAACGCGTCGCTGATCGTCCCGGTGATCGTGACGAGGCCGATCGTGGAGACCGTGGCCAGCCGGAGCCCGGCGACGATGAGCGGGACCGCGAGCGGCAGCTCCACGCGCCAGAGCCGCTGGCGGCGCGTGTAACCCATCCCGTCGGCCGCCTCCAGGACCTCGGCCGGGACGCCGTCGAGGCCGGCGACGATGTTCCGCACGAGGATCACCAGGGTGTACATGACCAGCGGCACCTCGGCCGTGACGACCGAGAACCCGGTGATGGAGATGAGGGCGGCGAAGAGCGCAAGGCTCGGGATCGTGTAGAGAATCCCGGCAAGCGCGCTGATCGGCGGGTAGAGGGCTCGATGGCGGGCCGCCACGAGCGCGAGGACGAACGAGATCGCGAACCCGATCGCCACCCCGAGCGCCGCCAGGTAAACGTGCTGCGCGGTCCGGTAGGCAATTGCGTCCAGATGGCCAGCCAGCCAGCCCCAGTCGATCATCGCGCCTGCGGCCTGCGGCTCACGCGTCGGCGCCGGACGCGCCGGCAGCGATGACCTCGGGATCGGCGCTCGGACGGAGCACGGCCGCGATCGCCTCGACGGTGAGCACGCCGCGGAGCCTGCCCGCACGGTCCACGACGATCCCCGTCTGGACGTCCGCGTCGAGCATCATCGAGAGCGCGTCCTTGAGGGTGGTGCGTCGGTCGAACAGCGGTGACATCGGTGTCGCGAGCGACGGCGCGAGGGTGCCCGTCCCGGGGATGTGGCGTTGGTTTACCCAGCCGATCGGTCGGTCCGACGGGTCCAGCAGGAGAAGGTACGGGAACGGGTCCGCGAACGTCCGGGCCCG
>DATAIW010000480.1:0-2293 GCA_036262455.1 Candidatus Limnocylindrales bacterium
ATCTCGAGGTCCACAACGTCCGCCGCGGCATCTTCGACACCGAGGTCGTCCGGACCTGGGAGCGCCGCTCGACGGCGCTCGACGTTGTCGGCGACGCGCTGTTCCTCGTCTTCGCCCAGGACTTCGCCCCGCTGGAGGAGCGCCTCGACGCCATCGCCAGCCGGCTCGGGGCGGTTCCCGCATACCTCGCCCAGTCGCGCGATCGAGCGGTCGTTCCTCAGGTCCGGGCCTGGCAGCAGCTCGAGATCGAATCGGCCGCCGACATGCCGTCGTTCTTCGACGAGATCGTCGGCGCGGGCGCCGGCCTGCCCGAACCGGAGCAGCGCCGGCTCGCCGCCGCCGCCACTGCCGCGCGGGCCGCGATCGGCGAGTACGGCGCCTGGCTGAAGGAGTCGCTCGCGGTCGGCACGAACGACTGGGCGCTCGGGCGCGAGCCTTACGACGAGCTCGTGGACCTGCGTGCCTTCGACGGCCTCGACGCCGACGCGATCCTCGAGATCGGCGAGGACCAGCTCGAGATGAACAAGGCCGCCCGGATCCGGGCCGCCGCCGAGATCGACGATCGCTCGACCGAGACCGAGGTGATCGACCGCCTGAAGTCGGACCATCCGGCGACGTTCGCCGAGGCCCTCGACGCGTATCGCGACGTCATGCTCCGGGCCCGCCAGCACCTGATCGACCACGACATCGTGACCGTCCCGCCGGACGAGCGGATCGAGGTCATCGCGACGCCCGATTACCTCCGCAACGTCATCCCGTTCGCGGCCTATTTCTCGCCGCCGAAATTCGACCCGCGGCCCAAGGGCATCTACATCGTCACGCCGTCGGTCGGCAACGATCCGAACGCGATGCGGGAGCACAACTTCAGTTCGATCAGCAACACCAGCATCCACGAGGCGTATCCCGGCCACCACCTCCAGCTGAGCGTGGCCAACAGCCATCCGTCGATGACCCGGCTGCTGACCGACGCGCCCGAGTTCGTCGAAGGCTGGGGGATGTACTCCGAGCAGATGATGCGCGAGCAGGGCTTCGACGCGGCGGCCAACTTCCGCCTGAACCTCCACACCGACGCGATCTGGCGGGCGTGCCGGATCATCCTCGATGTCCGGATGCACCGCGGCGAGGTCGCCGTCGACGAGGCGATCCGGTTCCTCGTCGAGCAGACGAGCTTCGAGGAGGCGAACGCCCGGGCGGAGGTTCTCCGCTACACCTACACCCCGACCTATCAGCTGTCGTACCTGCTGGGCAAGGTGCTCCTGCTCGGCCTGCGCGCCGACGAGCAGGCCCGCCTCGGCAGCGCCTTCTCGCTCCGTGACTTCCACGACACCCTGCTCCGGAACGGGTCGCTGCCGATCAGCTTCCATCGTCGGATCATGGCTGAGCGCGTCGCGGCGGGATCGGCCGGCGGGGCGGGTACCGCAGGTGGCGCCAGCGGCGCGAACCGCGCCGCGCGCCCCTGACGTGCAGGTCATTCCCTCGATCGACCTCGACCGCGGCCGCAGCCGGGTGGTCTTCTGGCCGGGCGCGTCGACCGGCATCGGCGCGCCGACCGACCGCCCGGAGCGGATCGCCGAGAGCTTCGTGGAACGTGGCGCGCGGCTCATCCACCTCGTCGACTTCGACGGGGCCCGAACGGGTCGGCCGGGCAATCTCGAGATCGTCGGGACGATCGCATCGCGGATCGCGATCCCGATCCAGGTTGCCGGCGGCGTCGACAGCGCCGACGGGATCCGGCTCGCGTTCGCGGCCGGCGCGACGCGGGTCGTGACGTCGATGGCGATCGCGGACGACCCGACGGCCCTGGCCGAAGGGCTCGAGGTCGCCGGCGCCTGGCTGGCGGTCGGGCTCGACCCGCGCCCGGAGCGGCTCGCCGCGTTTCCCTGGCAGCGCGCCGGATCGCCGACCCTTGCCGGGGTCGTCACGGAGCTGGCCGATCGCGGCGTCACGAGGTTCGTCCTCGCCCACGGCGGTCACGCGCCGGACCTCGTCGTGCTCGGCCCGCTGGCCGCCCGTGGCGACATCGATGTCCTCGTCGCCGGCGGCGTGACCGACCTCGACGGCATCCGTCGCCTGCGCGACGCGGGGATCGCGGGCATCATCCTTGGCGAGGCGCTCCTCTCGGGGGCCATCGACTTCACCGCCGCCCTGGAGGCAGCCGCTTGAGCTCCGATCAGAATCGTCCGCGTCCACGCTCGTCGAAGAAGCGACGAGCCGTCCAGCCCGGAGCTGCCGGTCGCAACCCGTCCCAGCGCGGACCGGCCACCCGGCGCGTCAGCGGCGAACCCGTCGGTCC
>DATAIW010000481.1:0-1949 GCA_036262455.1 Candidatus Limnocylindrales bacterium
TTGGCCTGCTCGACCGCGCCGTCCCAGTCGCCGTTCTTGGCGGCCGAGGCGTCGTCGAGGCTGATGTACTTGATGGCGAAGTTGCCGATCTTCTGCCCGTCGAGGGTCTCCTTGATCGCGTTCACGATCGCGGTGCTCTGCGGGAGGCTCGTGCCCTCGAGCGGGAGGCTCGAGTAGACATGGATCTCGGTCGTGCTCTTGCCGACCTTGTCCTTGCAGACGGCGTCCTGCTTGCTTGCCGTGCCGGCGCCACTAGCTGCCGAGCTCGGCGCGGCCGAGCCGCTGCTGCTTGAGCTGCACGCCGCGAACGCCAGAATACTGACGGCCGCAAGTGCGCCTACCTTGTACAGTTTCATGCGATCTCCTCCAAATCACCGGTCGTAACCACCTGGCACGATCCGGCGCGAGGACCCCCTGTCGAACTCTCGGTACCCCTCCGCCGGGCCCCGCTGCCCTCCCTGACGGCGGTTCACGGACGATGGTGGATCGGTGAGCGACGACGATCGGGTCCCGCATCCGGGCGGCGCACAGGTGGCCGCCGAAGCGATGCCGTATATTACGCACCGGCGACCTGAATGCAATACCGGTCGGCCGCACCCTCAAGCGCGTCGTGGGCGATCCATCGCTCGCCGCAGATGAGCGGATCGCGGGCCTCGGTAGCGCCTCGGTCGAACCCGATCGAGGGCCATGGTCGCCGAACCCTGCGAGGTAGGACCCGTCGGCGTGGAATACCTGGTCCGAGCGGCCCGTGTCACGGACATCGATCGAGTCGTCGCGTTGTGCGACGATCCCGTGGAGATGAGCCGCCGTGAGAGTCCGCTCGGGGCGGCCGATCTCATGCGCCAGTTGGTCTACCTGCCGCAGGCCAGCATCGTCGTCGCCGAAACGCAGCGTCACGTCGTCGGGGGCGCGATCCTCGCGCTCCGGCCATCCGTTCGGGCCGGCGGGTACGTCGGCACGATCGACCTCCTGGTCGTCGACCCGGAGTACGACGCCGATCGCATCACCGAGGCACTCCTGGAGGAACTGCTGAGATCCGCCAGCAACAAGGGTTGTACCGTCGTCGAAGCCGATCGGCCTGACGACGACACGCTCGCGCGCTGGCAACGGATGGGTTTCGCTGAAGCTGGTCCGCGCATCCAACGAACCGTGACCGCGGCGGGAGCCGCCGCGCGTCGCACGATATGAACGTCCTCGCCGAGCTGCGTGATCGCGCCGGCCGGGCGAAACCCTAAACCAAGGAGTCAATGTGGGCAAGAACGTCGCCGTCTTCGTGGACGTGGCGAACATCTTCTATGCGGCCAAGGCCGCGGGCGTGGACATCGATTACGTCACGCTTCTCAAAGCCGCCTCGGCCGGACGTGATCTGGTGCGCGCGTATGCGTACACGGGCCTCGATCCGGACAACGAGAACCAGCGCAACTTCCACGATTTCCTGCGCCGGAGCAACTACAAGGTCGTCAGCAAGGACATCCGCAAGTACGGCGACGGCAAGGTCAAGGCGAACCTCGATATCGAACTGGTCGTCGACATGATGAAGACCGCCCGGAACCTCGATATCGCCATCGTCGTGTCCGGTGACGGCGACTTCGCGCCGGCGATCCGCGCCGTCCAGGAGCAGGGCGTCCGGGTCGAGGTGATCAGCTTCCGCGGGAACACGAGTTCTGACCTCATCGAAGTGGCCGACCAGTTCACGGACATCGTCCAGCTTGCCCGGGTCGAGAAGGGCACGCGGTCGGGCCGCCGGGTGGCGGACGACGATGCGGATCTGTCGATGACCGAGGTTCCGGACAAGCTCACGGAAGGGACCGGCGCCGGTCGCGGTCGCGGGCGAGGGCGGGGACGCGGACGCGAAGCCGAGCCGGTCGCCGCGACGAGCCGGGGACGCAGCCGTATCCGCACGAGCACGGCAGAGCCGGCTCCCGCCGGCGCACGCACCGAGGCGGCCG
>DATAIW010000482.1:0-4869 GCA_036262455.1 Candidatus Limnocylindrales bacterium
GTGCCGCTCCCCGTCGCGGTCCGGACCCGCCCGCCGCGGGCATGGTTCAGCTGGCCCATTCCGTCGACCAGCCCACGGTCCCCGGCCACCGCTGCCGCGGCCGCTTCGACCGGCTCCCCCTCTCCGGGCCGCTTGAAGAACTCGGCGAACCCGCCGTCCGCCTCGAGGTCGCGCCGGACCATCACCGAGTCGTATGTCTCGAGGGCCTTCGCCACCCGGTCCACGAGCGGCCGTGGGAACCCCAGCGCGACCCCGACCTCCCGCACCGCCGACCGCGCCCGGTACGTCACGAGGTTGGCGACCATCCCGGTGTGCTCGGGGCCGTAGCGGCCGTAGACGTACTGGATGACCTCCTCGCGCCGCGCGGACGAGAAGTCGATGTCGACGTCCGGATAGGTCGTCCGGCCCTCGTTGATGAACCGTTCGAACAGGAGGTTGTGCTGGATCGGCTCGACCCGGCTGATCCCGAGGGTGTAGGCGATGATCGAACCGGCGGCGCTCCCCCGCCCCTGGGCCGGGATCCCCTGGCTCTTCGCGAAGCGCATCAGGTCCCAGCAGATGAGGAAGAACTCGGCGAGGCCTGCCCGCTCGATCACGTCGAGCTCGTGGGCCAGGCGGTTGACGACGGCCGAGGTCAGCGGGTGATAGCGCTTCTTCGCGCCGTCCCAGCACAGCCCCGAGAGGTACGAGAAGGGGGTCTCGCCTTTCGGCACCGGGAAGCCCGGGAAGCGGTACTGCTCGAACCCGAGATCGACCCGGCAGGTGGCCGACAGCTCGACCGACCGCTCCATCCCCGCCGCCCACGCCCGAGCCACGTCACGCCCGAGCGAGCCGTCGCCGGGCGGCAGCGCCGCCATCTCGGCCGCCGACTTCAGGTACGACTCGCCATCGGGCCGGCGCAGGTCGGCGAGCCCGTCGAGCGTCCGGCCGTGGCGGATCGCGGTCAGGACGTCCTGGAACTCGCGGCCCTCGGGCAGCGCGTAATGGACGTCGTTCGTGACGACGACCGGCAGGTCCAGCTCCTCGGCCAGAGCCGCTGTCTCGGTCACGAGCCAGTCGTCGTCGGGCAGGTGATGGTGCGCCAGCTCGAGGTGGAAGCCGTCGCCGTCCGGCCCGCCGTAGACCGCCGCGAACGCCCGCGCCGCCGCCCGCGCCCCGTCGCGATCACCGACCCGCAGCCGCCGCGCGATCTCGCCGTCGCGACAGCCCGACAGGGCGACGAGCCCCTCGGCGTGGGCGGCGAGCAGGGCGTGGTCGAACCGCGGCATCGCCTTCGTCCCGGCGAGATTGGCCCGCGAGACGAGCCGGCACAGGCTCCGATAGCCGACCGCGTTGCGGGCGAGCAGGACGAGATGCGGTCCGCGCTGCGTCTCGCCGATCCCGCGGCGATCCTCCTTGACCGCCTCGCGGTGGCCGGGCAGACGGGCCCGCTCCGGTCGCGGCCGATCCGGCTCTCCCTCGCGAGCCGCCGACTCGTCCACCGCGCCGGCCTCGGCGGATCGACGACGGCCTCCCCGGCGGACCGCCTGCCGCGCCGGCACCACGGCCCGCTCCGGGTCGGCGACGATCGCATCCCGCAACTCGACCTCGATCCCGAGGACCGGCAACAGCCCCGCCTCCTCGTACGCGGCGCTCGCCCGGACGACCCCGTAGAGGCCCTGGTGGTCGGTCACGGCCAACCCACCAAGGCCGAGCTCGGCGGCCCGTTCGGCCAGCTCGTCCGGCGCCGAGGCGCCGTCGAGGAACGAGAAGTTGGTGTGGCAATGGAGCTCGGCGTAGGCGGTCATCTGGACCGTCGATGATCGAACGGATGTTCGATTTGGTCAAGTGGCGGATCCGTCCGACGGACCTCCCGGCCGGACGGAAGTCCCCCCTCGGAATGGGCCAGAAATCGTGCTCCGGACAACGCAACAGAATCGGCAAGTCCAGCGTCTACACGGACACATGAAGCGCGACACCGCGAGCCTCGTCGCCGCCACTCTCCGGACCGGTCTCCTGGTCGGGATCGCCCTGATCCTCATCCTGATCCTCTTCCCGGCGGCGATGGCCCAGGCGGCCGGTCTGCGCTGATACCACATACCGTCCTGGCCTGGGGGCTCGGGGCGAACTTGGGCGGCTACCGGTCGCGAGGACCGGTGCCGACCCGCTGCAGGATCTGGTGAGCGGGTCCGGCGGCCAGGGACCGTCGTCGTGCTGGGGCATGGCGACGGTCCCTTCGTGTTCTGGCCGGGCCTCCGGCGTCGCCGACGACATCCCGATCGCCCGGCTACGATGAGCCGGTGACCGCCCTCCGCCGCTGGGCCGCCGATCCCCTCGTCCCGATCCTTGCGATCACGCTCGCCCTGCTCGCCGTTGGCTGCGGCCCGAGCGCGTCGACGACGCTGAAGCCGTCCGCGAGCCCGCGCGCGTCCGCATCGCCGCACCTCACCGCCGTTCCCGGCGGCCCGGCCAGCCCGGTCGCTGGCGCCTCGGTCGGCCCGCCGACGACGACCGAGACCGAGTTCGGAACGATCTGGGACGCCCTGCCGCCATCATTCCCCAGGCTGCCCGGCCAGGAGCCGGCCGACACGGGCGCTGGACCGACGAGCGGATCGTTCGCGCTGAACATGACTGCGGCAGCCGCCAGCCAGGCGATCGCGGCGGCGCTGAAGGCGCTGGGCTGGACGGTCGACGTCGGCTCGCCCCTCGAGGATGGCTCGGTCGTTCTGGACGCCACGCACGCCCCGGCAGGGTGCAAGACCGAGGTGCGCTTCACGCCGCTGTCTGGCACAGTCATCATGTCGGTGCTGTACGGCGCGTCCTGCCCGTTCAGCTGATCGCACGGGAGACCAGATCGGTGCATGTGACGGCTCGCGATATCGCGGGCGCTCTCGTCCTGACGGCCGTTCTCGTCGGTGGCGTCGTCTTCCTCGTGCTCGGCTCGATGCACTGAGGCCGGCGGGCAACCCCACCCGTTCCGACCCGTCGCCAACCCACGGTGACGATCGCAACGTCGTTGATCCGCGGAAACCTGAATCGCCAAGTCCGCGTAACGCTCCCTGAACGGCCGCCGTCTACGATTCCGCGGCCGGCAGGGGACCGGCTCCGATCAGGGGTGATGGCGTGCAGCACCGATCCACGCGCTCCAGCGATGTCCAGGCGCTCGCCTTCGTGGTGGCGCTCTTCGGCCTCCTCCTCGCGCTGACCGTGATGCTCGGAGCGCCGATCGCCTGAGGGTTTCGATCGTCGCGCAGCGGGGCGATTTCGCGGTCGTTGCGACCAAGCGAAACGAGTTCGGCCGCAAACAAGTTCCACTTGAGCGAAACGGTCGCGAAATTGGGTTTGTGGGCTTGCGAGCTGGGCCGTGCTTGCGCGGCGGCGTCTAGTCGTAGAGCCGCTCGAGGTGCCACGTCCCGTCGACCCGGTCGAGGTAGACGAGGGCCAGCCAGCGCGTCCCGACGACCTTGCAGTAGTCGCGCTCGATCGGCTCGCGCCACCACGATTCGGCGACCCGCCAGGCGTTGCAGACCTCGACCGGCTCGCGCTGGCCGTTCCAGCGGATCGCGACCAGCCGTCCGTCGCCGTCCAATTCGACGTCGATCGGGGGATGCTCACGGAGGAGGCGGGTCATGAGCGCCAGTTCCAACGCTTCTCCGCGAGCGGCGCGTCGGGATCGGTGATCGCGACCTTGCGAACGCGGTCCTCACCGAACGTCAGGGCCAGCCGGGCCAGCTGCCAGCCGAGCCGCGCGGTCCGGGCGGCCTGCGGCACGAACAGCGGCAGCTGCTGCCCGACCGCCGGCTCGACCCCGGCCAGCTCCAGCTCCAGGCGCTCGACCGCGGCCGGCGGCGGCGCCTGCTCGAGCCGGGCGAGGAGGAGGCGCTCGATCGCGTCCGCGTCGGCGGTCGGCTCGGGGAAGCGCTGCTCGACGACCAGCTCCCCGGGCGTGCCCGCGCGGGCGAACGCCATCTCGAGCGCCAGGCGCAGCGTCGCCCGCGCCGCCGCCATCCCCCGGGCGTCGACCTGGGCGGCGAGCGCGCCGGCCAGCCGGTGGAGGATGAACCGGAGCGACTCCGTCTCGGCGACGGGCGGGTCGATGGGGAGCGCCAGGATCAGCCGCTCCGGGGCGCGCCGCGGCCGGAACCGCTCGATCTCCTCGCCCCGGGCCCGGGCGTGGATCCGCCCGCCCTCTTCGCCGAACCGGGCGACAAGCGCGCTCCGGGGCAACTCCGCCACGGCGCCGATCCGGCGCAGCCCGAACCGGGCGAGGCGGGCACGGACATCCGGATCCGGCGAGAGGAGCGACGACGGCAGGGGCGCGAGGAATCCGGCGTCCCCGCCGGGCTCGACGATCCGGGCGACGGCCGGCTCGGCGTGACCGGCGGCGACCGTGGCCGCGAACCGGGTCCCGGCGATCCCCGGTCGCGGGGCCCCGGGCAGGATCGTCGCCAGCGCCTCGACCAGGCGCCCGACGAGGACGACGTCCGGGCCCCACAGCCGGTCGAGCCCGTCGGCCTGGAGCTCGATCAGCCCGAACGCGGGATCGGTCGGGTCGGTCGTGCCGGCGAGACCCGGGCTGAACCGGGCGAGCGTCTCGAAGGCGGCCTCGACGGCCGCGCTGTCGGCGTCGGTCTCCGGATCGAGGAACGCCGCCTCAGGGGCGAGGCGATGGGCCGACCCGAGCGGGATCCCGCGCCGGACGCCGAGCGCCCTGGCCGCCGGATCCGCGTCGATCACCAGCCCATCCGTCCACGGCTGGCCGCCGAGGACCACCGGCCGGTCGGTCGGGAACGAGTCGGAGTGGCGCGACCGGGCCAGCCGGATCGGGAGGTGGGGCCAGTAGAGGTAGAGGAGTCGCATCGGTCGGGATCCGTGGGACGGGGCTGGCGG
>DATAIW010000483.1:0-2350 GCA_036262455.1 Candidatus Limnocylindrales bacterium
GCCGATCGGGGCCGGCGTCGCGCAGCCGCCGAGCATGTTGGTCGCGATCGCGATCGCGACCGCGGCCAACCACCCTCGCGCGGTCCCGCGATGACCCCTGCCGCGCATCGTCGTCGTCATCGGAACCTCCCTCCGGACGCCGGGCGCGGCCAATGCCGTCTGACGTCTCGAAGCGATGACGCCCGAGAAGGCCGCGCGTGTCGGCCCGGGTCGACGGTTGTCGGCTCGTCGACAAGGAGGCCCGGGTCCGCGATCCCGATCCTCGGTACACTCCCACATCCGCGCCGGATGCCCACTCGCCGGCTCGCTCGAGGATCCCGGATGACCGATCTGATCTCCGCCCAGGGTCTCGTCAAGATCTACAAGGGCCGTAAGTCCGAGGTTCGCGCCCTCGACGGCGTCGACCTGGCCGTGCCCGAGGGAACCGTCCTCGGCCTGCTCGGCCCGAACGGGGCCGGCAAGACGACGGCGGTCCGGATCCTGGCGACGCTCCTGAAGCCGGACGCCGGCCACGCGACCGTGGCCGGCCACGACGTCGTGCGCGAGCCCGACGCGGTCCGCCGGGTGATGGGCCTGTCGGGACAGTACGCGGCCGTCGACGAGAACCTGACCGGCAATGAGAACCTCTGGCTGTTCGGCCGGCTGTACCGGCTGTCCTCGCCCGAGGCGCACCGACGAGCAAACGAGCTGCTCGGCGACTTCGACCTGCTCGATGCCGGCGATCGCGTCGTCAAGACCTATTCCGGCGGCATGCGGCGGCGGCTCGATCTCGCCAGCGCCCTGATCGGCCGGCCCCGGCTGCTGATCCTCGACGAACCGACGACCGGCCTCGACCCGCGCAGCCGGCTCGGGATGTGGGACGTCCTGCGCGGCCTCGTCCGGGACGGTGTGACGCTGCTCCTGACGACCCAGTACCTCGAGGAAGCCGACGAGCTGGCCGACACGATCGCGGTCGTCGACCACGGCAAGATCATTGCCCGGGGCACCGCCGACGAGCTGAAGTCGCAGGTCGGTGGCGAGCGGATCGAGGTCGTCGTCCGGGATCGGGAGTCGATCGCCGCGGCCCGGGAGCTGCTCGCCCGCGATGCCGGCGGCGACACGACGCTCGACGAGCACACCCGCAAGTTGACCGTGCCGGCGCACGGCGGGGCGCAGACGCTCGTCCAGGTCGTCCGCGACCTCGACGAGGCGGGCATCCACATCGACGACATCGCCCTGCGGCGGCCGACGCTGGACGACGTCTTCCTGGCGTTGACCGGACACGCCTCGGCCGAGGACTCGACCACGGACGCTCCGACCAGCGGGAGGGCAGCATGACGACGACGACCGCAGACCGCCGTCCCGGTGCCGTCCGGGCTGCGGTCACCGACGGCCTCCTCGTCGGGTGGCGCAACCTCAAGCGCATTCCGCGGATCCCGGAGCTGGCGATCTTCGCCGTCCTCCAGTCGATCATGTTCGTGCTGCTGTTCGCGTTCGTGTTCGGCGGCGCGATCCCGATCCCGGGCGGCGGCGACTACAAGGCGTACCTGATGCCCGGGATCTTCGCCCAGACCATCGTGTTCGCCGCGGGCACGACCGCGATCGGCATGGCCGACGACGTCCACAAGGGGATCATCGACCGGTTCCGCTCGCTGCCGATGTCGCGCTCGGCGGTCCTGACCGGGCGGACCTTCTCCGACGTGATCTACAACGCGATGATCCTCGTCGTCCTGATGGTCACGGGCTTCGTCATCGGCTGGCGGGTCGAGTCGATCCCGGCCCTCGTCGCGGGCTTCCTGCTCCTGCTGTTCTTCGCCTACGGGATGGCCTGGCTCGGCGTGTGGCTCGGGCTCAACGTCCCGACGGTCGAGGTCGGCCAGCAGGTGATCTTCACGACCCTGTTCCCGATCACGTTCATCTCGAACGTGTTCGTGCCGCTCCAGGGGCTGCCTTCGTGGCTCCAGCCGGTCGCCGAATGGAATCCGACCTCGACCCTGACGGCGGCCCTCCGCCAGCTGTGGGGCAACCCGAACCCGGCCACCTCGAACAGCCTCGCCGCCCAGCAGCCGCTCCTCGTCACGATCGGCTGGGTCGTCGTGATCATCGCGATCTTCGGCCCACTCGGCGTCCGCCGCTACCGCTCGATGAGTCGCTGACATGGACGACGAGGAGCTCCGTCCCGAGCTGCGGCGATCGCGCCGGGCGCCGGCACCCGGTTCGCGGGCCGCCGATGCCGACGCCGCCGGGCCGGTCCCCGATGGACCGATCGTGGCGGCCAATCAGGCCGCGCCGGGTCCGGCCAACGCCCGCTGGCAGGCGCTCCTGGCCGAGGGCGGGCCGATCCTCGCCGACGGCGCGATGGGCACGATGC
>DATAIW010000484.1:0-6197 GCA_036262455.1 Candidatus Limnocylindrales bacterium
CGTCGTCGGTGGCCAGGACCCGGTCCTGATCCGGCCGATCCTGACCCGGGTCGTCGCGGAGAAGCGGCGGCGCTGGCCGGGCTCCGTCCTGGAGGTCGAGGTCGAGCCGGGTCTGCCGCCGGTCACCGGCGACGATGCCTCGGTCGAGCTCGTCCTCCGGAATCTCATTTCCAACGCGTTGAAGTACGGCCCGGGCGGCGGTCTGGTCACGATCGCCGTGCGACGCGCCGGCGACGCGGTCGAGGTCCGGGTCTGCGACGAGGGCGCGGGCATCGATGCGGCGGCATCGACGCGCTTGTTCGATCTCTTCTACCGGACCGATGAGGCGCGGCGACAGGCTCAGGGGGCCGGCATCGGGCTCTTCGTCGTGCGGGCCCTCGTCGAGTCGGTCGGTGGCCGGGTCTGGGCGATCAATCGGCCCGATGGTGGCGCCGAATTCGGGTTCGGCCTCCCGGTCTTCGTCGAGGCCGACGACGGCCCGGCGCTCGACTGAGCTCGGCGTTCGCACGATGGAGCGGATCTCGCGGGTCGTCGGTCCGGCCGCCACGAACGTCCACATCCTCGGTGACGAGCGGTCCCGCGAGGCGATCGCCATCGACACCGCGATCCCGTCGCTCGCCTGGATCGCCGACGAGTTGGCTGCCCGCGACTGGACCCTCAAGCTGATCGTCTCGACCCACGGCCACTGGGATCACGTCGGCGACAACGCCGCGGTTGCCGCCGCGACCGGCGCCGAGATCGCCGTCCACGCCCTCGATCGCGATTCGCTTGCCCACCCCATGCCGCTGTGGGCTCCCTTCGAGATCCCGCCGTCAGTGGCGGCCGTCGACCTCGCGGAGGGCGGTGAGATCCGCTTCGGGCGGATCCGGCTGCGAGTGCTCCACACCCCCGGTCACACGCCAGGGTCGGTCTGCCTCCAGTCGACCGACGACGGG
The DNA here is from genome assembly GCA_036262455.1 of Candidatus Limnocylindrales bacterium. Taxonomy (GTDB): domain Bacteria; phylum Chloroflexota; class Limnocylindria; order Limnocylindrales; family CSP1-4; genus CF-46. The sequence continues at coordinate 936 of DATAIW010000484.1, forward strand.
CTGCTCTTCAGCGGTGACACCCTCTTCGCCGGCGGTTGGGGTCGGGTCGACCTGCCCGGCGGCTCGGCCGAGGCGATTGTCGAATCGCTCGGGCGGCTGGCGGAGCTCGAACCGATCGTGGCGGTCCTGCCGGGCCACGGCCCCGCGACGACGATCGGGCAGGAGCGGCCATGGCTGGAGCTGGTCCGGAGCAGCCGCCGGCTGCCCGCCTGACCGAACGGCTCCGCCAGCCCGGCGGACCAGGCAGCCCCGGAGCGGATGGTCCAGAACGATGCCGTCACTCACCGCCCGATCGGGTCAGTCGCTCGTGAAGGCCTTCCGGTACGAGACGCCGATCCGCGTCCGGTGGAAGCCCATTGCCTCGTAGACCCGGAGCGCTCCCGACACGTTCTCGGCGTCGACGCCGAGAGCGGCCTCCGTCATCGCTGCGGCCTCGAGGCCGCGCAGGGAGTCGGCGATCAGGGCAGACGCGAGGCCTTGACGGCGCCACGGCCGACGGACACTGATGTGCTCGAACCAGCCGCGACGCATGTCGAGGACCTCGTTCTCCTTCGGCCAGACGAACGTCATCACCGATCCCGCAACTTCGTCGCCGTCCCAGGCCACCCGCCACAGGCTCGTGTCGAGGTCCGGCTCGGCGAACCACGAGTCGAAGTCCGCCTCCGTCCGCTCAACCGCATTCCAGTGGTCGCGGAAGGCTTCCGTGTCGGCGTCCCAGATCCGGCGATGGTCGGCCTCGACGACCGGCCGGATCTCCAGGCCCATTGGAAGCGCCACGTCGGCGATCGGGTCGGCCAGGTCGCGCACCATCAGGAAGCCGTAGCGGACGATCTCGTAGCCCTCGCTCGCGTACAGGGTCGTCGCCCCGACCTGGTCCTCGTCGGGCCAGGAGCTCAATGCGCGATCGCTCGACCGGCCGTCGACCCGCGCAACCTCGGCGGCGCGTCGCTCGGTCCAGTGGAGGAGCGCCCGGCCGAGCCCGCGGCGACGCCAGGCGGACCGGACCCAACCCTCGACCTGGTGCACGCCGATCCCGTCGCGGGTCCGGACGCTCGTCTCCGCCGCGGCCGCGAGGTCGCCTTCGACCTCGGCCAGGATGAGGTCGCGACGTGGGTCGTACTCGTCGCCGTGCTCGTGATCGGAGCGGAGGCCCTCGACCGTGGGCAGGTAGTCGACGCCGTCCGCCAGGTTCGCCGCGCCGACGAGCTCGACGAACGCCTCGTAATCGCGGGCCGGGTCGAACATCCGGAATCGCAGGCCGGGGATTGCGGGAGCGTCGGGGAGCTGGACCCAGGTGTCGATCATCGGGTCACCTCGTCGGGTTCGTTCGTGGTCGGTGGCGGCATGGGCTTGCCGACGAACGTCGCCGAGGACGCGTTCGTGGCTGTCATCGCCAGCCATCCTGTCCGTACTTGGCATTCATGTGTTTCGTGACCGACTTCCCGATCGCTTTCCACTTCCGGCGCTCCTCCGCCCGGGCCAGGGCGTCGATCCGGCGCTCGTGACGGGCCGCTTCCCGCAGGAGCTTCTGCCAGCTCTCGTGGCGCTCACGATCGAGGCTGCCATCGGCCAGGGCGGCCGCGATCGCGCAACCGTCGTCGCCGTTGTGGCTGCAGTTGCTCCAGCGGCAACGGGCGACGATCTCGTCGACGTCCGTGAACGTCTGCTCGAGGCCGTCGCCGTCCCACAGCGACAGCTCGCGCATCCCCGGCGTGTCGAGGACCAGCCCGCCGTCCGGCAGGAGATGGAGCTGGCGGCGCGTCGTCGTGTGGCGACCGCGGCCGTCTTCCTCGCGGATCTCCCGGACGAGCGCTCGCTCCTCGCCGGCGAGCCGGTTGAGGAGGGTCGATTTCCCGACGCCCGAGGAACCGACGAATGCGACCGTCTGGCCGACGCCGATCCGCTCCCGGACCTCCTCGACGCCGCGGCCGTCGAAGGAGCTGACGATGACGATCGTGGCGCCTGCGGCGACACCCGCGACGGCGACGAGGACGGCGTCGACATCGCCACCGAGATCCGCCTTGGACAACAGGATGACCGGCTCCGCGCCGCTCTCCCAGGCTGCCGCGACATAGCGCTCGAGGCGGCGCATGTTGAGATCGGGGTTGAGCGAGGCGACCACGAAGACGACGTCGAGGTTGGCGCCGACGACCTGGGCCTCGGTCCGCTTGCCGGCCGCCTGGCGGACGAGCGCCGAGCGGCGCGGCAGGACGGCGTGGATGACGGTCTCGCCGGTCGCCCTCGTCTCGACCGCCACCCAGTCGCCGACGGCTGGAAACGCGCTCGGATCGGCGTTTGCCTCGTGCCGGAAGCGCCCGCTGACGGCTGCCCGGAGCTCGCCGGCCGTGCCTACGACCTGGTACGACGCGCGGTCTTCGGCCACGACCCGGGCGGGCTCGCGCCCGAGTGCCGAGTGGCGCTCGTGGGCGGCGGCCAGCTCAGGTGTCCAGCCAAACGCCGCGAGCGCCGGCGCGTCGGTTCGATCGCTCATTCAGCCGACCCGCTTCAGCTTGCCGGTCCGCTTCGCGTAGTGCTCGGCCCGGCCGAACGCCCACAGCCCGAACGGGATGAGGAACGCGCCCATCACGATCAGCGGCCAGACGTCACCGGCGAGGTCCGTCACCGATGTCCCCTCGATCAGGCCCTTGCGGACCCCGTCGAGGACGTACGTGGCCGGCGACAGATGCGAGAGCACCTGCATCCAGCCCGGCAGCACGTCGATCGAGTAGTACACGCCGCTGACGAGCAGCAGGCACGACTGCAGGACGAACGTCATCTGCGCCCCGCGCTCGACGTACAGCAGCGGCAGGATCGCGGCGATCGTGCCGATCCCGATGAAGCTGAACGAGCCGAGGAGCATGAACGCGACCACGGTGACGGGGTTCGCCCCGTGGACGTCGAGCTGGGGGAAGAACAGGACCAGCACGACGAGGATCGCGGCCGTGTGGATCAGGCCGTAGACCATCGCGTACAGGACCGAGCCGAGCAGCTGCGACGAACGCCGGATCGGGGCCATCATCGTGTACTCGAGCGTGCCCTCCCAGCGCTCGACGCTGATCGTCTCGGCGATCCAGCTGAACACCACCGAGAGGTAGTTCCAGAAGATCGCCCCGACCATCAGCAGGAGGATGAGACGCGGGCTGCCCTGGTCGGCCCCGATCAGCGAGATGCTGAGCGCGCCCGCCACCGAATAGACCAGGAACGCGAGCTCCCAGCCCCAGTAGCGGCGCGTCAGGTTGAAGTTGCGCTCGATGAAGGCGTAGGACGCCTTGAGCTCGTGACCCATGGTCATCATCGGGGTTCTCCGGGTGGGGGCCGTGGCCCGATCGCTCATCGCGATCGGGCCAGGCCATAGGTCGGCTCGCCCGCCAGGCGGGCGCCGAAGCGGACGATCCGGGTGCCGACGGCACGTCGGATCGACGGCGCGGGGGTCTCGAACCGGCGGCTGACGGCCGCCTGCTCGATCTGTTCCGCGCGGATCGCGTTGATCAGTCGAAGCTGATCGTTCGGAGCGCTGTACATCTCGTTCTCACCTCCTTTCATTCGGAGTCGTCGTCGCCGGACTCGTCCTCGACGTCGTCGTCGAGCGAGCGGCCGGTGTGGGTCATGAAGACGTCGTGGAGGGTCGCCGCGCGACCGGTTCGTTCGGCTTCGGCCGCGATCAGCCCGGCCGGGGTGTCCTCGACGACGACGCGGCCGCCGGCAAGGACCGTGATCGAGCCGCACAGCCGCTCGGCCTCGGCCAGGTCGTGCGTCGTGAGCACGATCGACGCGTCGTGCGTCTCCCGGAGCTCCTCGATGAACGTCTGGACGTCGAGCTTCGAACGTGGATCGAGACCGGTCGTTGGCTCGTCGAGCAGGAGGAGCGAGGGACTCGTCAGGAGGGCGCGAGCGATGGCGACCTTCTGCTGCATCCCGCGACTCATCTGCTCGATCGGCCGGCCGACGCGCTTCTCGCCGATCCCGAGCCGGCCGAGGATCTCGACCGCCTGCTTCCTCGCCCCCGCCGCGTCCAGGCCGTAGAGCCGGGCCGCGAACAGGAGGTTCTCCATCGGGCTGAGCTTCTTGAAGAAGGCGGCGTCGACGCTGACCCGGTTGATCAGCCGCTTGACCGCCATCTCGTCGCGCTCGATGTCGTGGCCGAAGACCTCGACCCGGCCTTCATCGAGGGTCAGGAGACCCGAGACGAGGCGGATGAGGGTCGACTTGCCCGAGCCGTTGGCGCCGAGGATCCCGACGATGTCGCCGCGCTCGAGGCGGAGCGACACGTTCGCGATCGCCGTCACCGGCTTGCGCTTGCGGCCGACGACGAAGCGCTTCGTGACCTTCTCGACGAGGAGAGCGGGCACGGCCTGGTCGACGGTTCGCACGGCCCCGATGAGGCCGTCGGTCCGAGCGATCTTCTGTTGTCGGATCAGGGTTGCGGTCACGGCTCGTGACTCCTGGGCTGGTGCGCGGATGGTGGACTGGGTGCTGCTGGAGCCGGGTCGGAATCGAACGAGCCGCGGATCCAGTTCGACGCTTCCGGCGCATCGGGTGGGTCCACGGCTCGGGGGATGCCCGGTGGGGCATCAAAAGAGCCGGGGGCCCGTCTGGCCCACGGCTCGTGGTTCGCGCTTCCGGCGGTTCGACCGCCTCAGGCTACCTCGAGATGGGCACAGCACTCCCGCCGATGACGGCGCCGTCGGGCGCGGTCGAAGGCCGGAACCGGAGGTGCGTCATGGAGCAATTCATCTGGCACGCCTCCCTGGCTGCGCAAGTCGAGTGGCGGGCGGTCGCCGCGCCGATCGGCAGTCTAGGGGTCCGGCGCCGCGCTCGTCAACCCCGTCGGATGACGGTTCGGACACGCGACACATGACGTAGGGCCAAGCCCGTGACGCCCAGCGGCGCCTCGCGTGCCGTCTTCGCGCATCTGATGCGCCAATTGCGGCATTGCGTTCATCAGATGAACCTACGCGACGGACTGGACCTCCCCGGGTGTCGACTCACTCCCGAATCGGCCGGATTCGGTCCGAGTCCGTGCATCTGATGCACCAGATCGGACGCTCGATGGCCCCGAAGGCTCCAGGCACGTCGGATAGGTTCATCGGACGCACATCGGCCTGGGCTCAGGCGTCGCGGCGGACGATGAACCGGCGGACCGTCGCCTGCGGCGAATCGATCTCGTGGACGACCCGGAACCCGGCCGCCAGGAAGGTCGACAGGTGGCCGGTGTAGCCGAGGGCAGCGGGAACCCGGCCGTCGCCCGGGTCGACGGGGTAC
>DATAIW010000485.1:0-6355 GCA_036262455.1 Candidatus Limnocylindrales bacterium
GTCTATCTCCGCAACGGCGTCTGGGTGGAGTTGCGGGCCCGCTCGTTCGGGCGGGTCAGGGACGACTGAGGGCCTGTGAATGAAGCAGGCCCTTGACTTATCCTCCCACAAGACGGAGACAGAACCGAGGCCCGATCGGGACCGCTCGGCCCGGGCTGCGGAACTCGCGAGGGAGAGCTGAGATGGGTTCGTATCCGGCGACCGTGCACCTCGTCTCCGGCGACGGGACCGAGCGGCAGGAACCCTTCGACCTCCGGGTCGCCTACCGGATCGGCGCCGTAGAGCTGCGACTCGGGCAGCTCTCGGGCGGCGAGGCACTTCACTTCGCCCTGGCGATGTGCGTCTTCAACAACATCGCCCGCGAGAGCCGCAACCGGGGAATCCAGCTCCGCGAACTGTCCGTCACCGCCGACGGCGACTTCGACTCCGACGAGTTGTCCACGGGAATCGCGTTCTCGATCTCGATCGCCGGCGCCGCCACCGAGGAGGTGCTGCGCGACCTCGCCCAGTTCGGTGCCGACGACTCGACGATCGCCAAGACGCTGCGGCATCCGACCTCGGTCACACTGACCGCCATCGACGCGACGGCGGCCACCGAACCCGTCGCCTAACTCGGCTCGGCCTCGTTCGAGCCGTTGAGGCGGGCGTTCACGAGCCGGACCTCTGTCCCACCCCCGAATCGAGTTCGGGATCTCCGCGATCCGATCAACCGGCACAGGCTCTGAGTTCGGCAGCAAGGTGAGATTCCGGTTGGTGGGTAAGGCTCTCGCCCACCTGGATCAGCCCGATGTCGCGGGCAGCTTCACGCCAACGGGCGGCCGGTCCCCGACCGAGACGCTCGGGTCTGATCGGATCAGGGTCTGCAGCTCGGCGATCAATGTCCGGGCCCCAGTGACGCTCCCCTCGTCCTGGAAGCCGATCATCCCGCCGGACCGGCGGCAGGCCAATGCCATGTCGATCAACTCCGACCGGTCGGGGAGCATCGCTCCCGCCCACGCCGCGGCGTCGGCCTTCGAGCCCAGGCCGCCCACCCGTATGGTCATGGCAGCACGGCACATCGTGAGAACGACGTACGCGATGGATCCCGGATCAGCGTCGGCGAGCGGTCGCCGCGCCAGCTCGTCGGCGTACCGCGTGATCGCGCTCACGAACTCGCTCCAATCGATGGGCGGGATGAGGGTGTCGGGGGCGGGGCCTCGCAGCGTCAGGGACACAACCCGCGCGTAGAACCAGTTCTGGACCCACTGGCTCGCCCGATCGTCGCGGAGGTGGAGGGGTTCACCCGGGCTGATGACGGCGAGGCGGCCGGGATGCGTCCGGAAGGCCTGGAGCGTGGATCGACCGACATAGACGGTTTCGATGCGGTCGCGCCACGCGGGATCGCGCCGGGCGATCGCGTCATGCATTGCTGCGAGCCTCTCCAGGTCCAGCCGCTCAGGGTCGCCTTCGACGACCACGAGCAGATCGACATCGCTGATCCCCGGGTCGTAACCGCCGGTGACCGCCGAGCCGCAGAGATACACCGCGACGAGGTCTGATCCGAGCCTGGCCTGGATCGCCGGGACCAGCTGGCCAAGGAGAGCCGAAACCTCGGGGTCGAGCGGCGTCACCGGTCTCGGCCTCCAGCCGATGATCCTGACCACACGAAGCGCGGCAACCTCCGCTGCCGAGGTGGCGACGATGACCGACGCAAATCCTCCGGCTCGGAGAGCGGCTGCGATCGAAGCTGGATCGGCGCCGAGCGTCGCGGCCGCGTCGAGGTGTCGATCGACGATGTCAGCAGGGACGACCCGGCCATGGCGTCGAGCGTTCTGGAGGTGCACCTCGGCCGCCGCCAACGCAAGGACGATCGCCAGCGTGGGCGCATCGGTCGCAGCTGCAATCTCGAGAAGCGATCGTCGTGCGCGGGTGTCCACGTTCGTCGCGTCGACGATGACAAGGCGCCCGGCGTCGAGTCGGCGACGGGCCTCGCGGTGGAGGATCCGGAACGCCGTCCGTGTCGGCCGCTGATCGGCGGCGTCGCCGCTCAGCGCCTCGCGAAGGGCGTCCGACGACAGGATCTCCGCCGGCTCGAACAGGCGGATCGCCAGCGTGGTCTTGCCGGCTCCCGCGGCGCCGATCAGAACGACCAGACCGGGCACCGGGACATGGATCACGCCGGCGATCACCGGATCAGCACCGAATCAACACTGAGCCGGCCGTCGGTCGCCTCCGGAATCGGTCAGGTGGCGGCGAGCCGCCCCTCGGCGTCGCCGGCGTCATCGTCGTGGGCTTCGTTGGCGCCGGCGCGCGACGATGACGCCGGCTGGACGAACCTCGACGGCCCGGAGCTCGCGAGGGATGCCGCCGTCCCCGTTTCTGCGAGTCGCTTGAGGTTGTCGTACGTGCGGCGAAACTCTCGCTCCAGGCGGTTGCCCGTCAGCAGGCCGAACAGGGAGCCGACGATCTCGCCGGGCAACTCGTATTCCAGCTTGACCGCGATGTCGCATCCGGCTCCGGCCTCCTCGATCATCGTGGTCCAGCGGGCCCAGCCGCCGGTCGTCGTCTCATTGACCTGGAAGACCGTCGGGCGTTCGGCCGCGGTCACGATGAAACGACCCGCGAGCTTGCGGCCGGCGACCCGGAAGAAGCCGACGAAGCTCGACCCGATGCCACCGGGACGCCCGGCAATGTCGCCCATCTCCGCGAGCAGGGTCTGCCACTCGGGGCTCCGTGCCGGGTCGGCGATCAGATCGAAGACCGCTGTCGCGGACGCCTCGATCCGGAGCGTGGTCGAAAGGTGGCTCATGCGTTCCCCCGCCAGATCCCTGCGCGCAAGATCGTCCGAAGCGTCCGATCCGGATGCTACGCCCCCGGCCGTCGGGCGTCATTACGGATGATTCGATATTCGCACCTGGCCGGTCGTTCCCCCGTCAGCTCGGCCGGCGCAGGACCTCCCAGCCGCCCGCTTCCGCCCGGCGGACCTCGTAGGCCGGCTGGTCGTACATCGCCGGTCCGCGGACGTTGTGACCGTCGATGAGCCGGAACCGTGAGCCATGCCACGGGCACTGGATCGCTCCGGCGACGATGCTACCCTCGGCCAGTGGCCCGCCGGCGTGGGCGCACTGGGCATGGACGGCGAGGATGCGATCCCCCTCGCGGATCACTGCGAGGTCGTTGATCCCGGCCTTGAGCTTCGTCGGTCCGCCCTCGGGGATGTCGTCGAGGCCGCCGAGATCGAGCTTGATCCATTTCGTCCCGGCGCCGCGCCAGGCGTGGCGGTTGACGTGGGTCCCGATGAGGTAGACGAGGTCGCCCCCGATCGCGGCGCCGAGCATCAGCAGGAGATAGCCGGCGAGGGCCAGAAGGATCGGGACGAGACGGTCCGACGGGCTGCCGCTCCGGATCAGGAGCGACGCCGCGTACACGACCAGCGAGAGGACCATGACGACCGAGTGGACCGTGGCCCGGTTTCGCGCGTTCCCGTCGACCTCGGTGTAGTCCGCAGCGCCCGTGACCGCCGAGGCGACCATCGCAAGGACGCCGAGGAGGAGCGAGACATCGGCGACGACGGGCTGGCCGATGACGTCGGCGATGATCGAGACCGTCATCGCCCCGATCGGCACATCGGTGACGACGGCGTGCACGGGATGGCCAAGCCACGAGCCGTTGAGGAAGTTCTGGATCGGCCGGATGGGGTGGAACAGTGCCGCCAGCCAGCGGTGGTTGAAATCGCCGAGTGGCTTCGACCAGCGCGCCTGGGCATCGACCGCGCGGGTCACGTAGCGACCAAGCATCCTCGTCGACCTCCTTCAACCGAGTCTACGCCGGGACTCCCGGCGCCGGATCTGGCGGACCCGGTAGGCTTCGCGGCCATGCCAGCCAACCACCACGACGCGGAGGCGCGCGATCGCGACGGCCGCTCCGACTGGAAGCGAATCGTCGCCGTCTTCTGGCTCACCTCGATGGTCGAGGGCCTGGGCGTCAGCCAGGTCTTCTCGTTCCTGGCGCCGTACCTGTCGATCGTCGGCGTGCCCGACGCGGATCGGGCGCCGTTCGTCGGGTTGTTCTCGGCCCTGATCTTCGTCGTCGGGATGCCGCTGGTCCCGCTCTGGGGTGTCTGGGCCGACAAGTACAGCCGCAAGGCCGTCGTCGTCCGGAGCTGCCTCGTCGAGGCCGTGGTGTTCGTCTGTGTCGCCCTGTCGCGGGAGCCGTGGCAGCTGGCGGTGAGCCTGCTGCTGATCGGGTTCCAGCTCGGCAATACCGGGATCATGCTCGGCGCGATCCGCGACGTCGTGCCACGTCGTCGGATCGGGTCGGTCATCGCCCTGTTCGGCGCGTCGGGTCCGGTCGGCTTCGCGGTCGGGCCGACCCTCGGCGGCTATCTCGTCGACGGGCTCGGCTGGCCGCTGCCGTCGATGTTCTGGGTGTCGGCCGTCCTGTCGATCGCTACCGCGGCGGTCGTCTGGTTCGGCTCACGGGAGGTCCGGCCGGCGTTCGTGCCCGAGGGCCGCGTCCTGCCGCTGGCCTACGGCGCGCTGCGGAGCGTCCTCGGCGACCCGACCGTCCGGCGGATCTTCGCGATCTACGGCGTGGCCTTCCTCGCCAACCAGATGAGCCGGCCCTACCAGGCGCTGATCGTCGAATCGATCGTCGGCAAGGGAGCGGGCCTCGCGTCGTCGATCGGGTTCGTCGCCGGCACCGCGGCTCTGGTCGGGGCGGCGATCGCACCGCTGGGCGGTGTCGTCGGCGATCGGATCGGGTTCCGGCCCGTCCTGCTCGTCTCGCTGTTCGTCGGCGGGTTCGCGCTGCTCGCGGTTCCCCTGATCGGCGCGATCCCGCCGCTGGCGGTTGCGATCCTGGTCTTCACCGCCGCCAACGGCCTGGTCGGAGCCATGATCTTCAGCCTGCTCGCGACCGAGGTGCCGGCCGAGCGCCGCTCGCAGACGCTGAACCTGGTCTACCTGCCGCTCTACGCCGCGGGGATCATCGGGCCCCTCGTCGGCGGTGCGGTCTCGGCCGTCGCGGGCCCGACCGGCCCGTTCTGGGCGGGCGCCGCGGTGTTCCTGGTCGGCGCCGTGGTCGTAGCACTGCGCGTGCGGACCCACGCTGTCCCGCCGGATGCGCCGGTGGAGCCCCACGCGCCAGGCACCCTGGCCTGACGCGCGGCGTGACCTCCCGTCACCGTTCTGCAAGGTCGGCCTGACGACGCTCCGCGGTGTCGCCGCCCGGAATCCAGGGTGGGACGCTCGCACGACAAGGAGGCCCGCCCCGTGGCCCTGAACGTTCCGCCGGACCGCGAGGTCGCGCTCCACGAGCAGCTCGAGGAGACCGACCGCAGTCTCGTGTACGACCTCTCGACCCTCGTCGATCGCCGCCAGGTCCTCAGGCTCGCTGGGCTGACGACGATCAGCGCTGGGTTGATGTCCATCGTCGCCTGCGCCCCATCGGCGAGCGGAAGCGCGTCACCGTCACGTGCCTCGTCGGCGGCCGGCTCCGGATCGAGCGCCTCGGCAGCCGCGGCAGCAGACTGCGCCGTCATCCCTGAGGAGACCGCCGGCCCGTTTCCGGGCGACGGCTCGAACGGCCCGAATGTCCTCGCCCAGAGCGGCATCGTCCGCGAGGACATCCGCTCGAGCTTCGGGACCTCGACGACGAAGGCCACCGGCGTGCCCCTGACGATCAAGCTCACGATCCAGGACGCCGCGAACAACTGCGCCCCGATGGCCGGCGCGGCGGTCTATCTCTGGCATTGCGACCAGGCAGGCAACTACTCGCTCTATTCCCAGGCGGCGGCGAGCGAGAACTACCTCCGCGGTGTCCAGGCGACCGACGGGTCGGGTGTCGTGACCTTCCAGAGCATCTTCCCGGCCTGCTATTCCGGCCGTTGGCCGCACATCCATTTCGAGGTCTACACCGACCTGGAAGCCGCGACCGACGAGGCGAACAAGATCGCGACCTCGCAGATCGCGCTGCCGAAGGAAGCCTGCGCGCTGGTCTATGCGACTGGCGGCTACAGCCAGAGCGTCTCGAACCTCAGCCGGGTCTCGCTCCAGAGCGACATGGTCTTCGGCGACGACGGCGGCGTCCACGAGCTCGGTACGATCACCGGCGACGTATCGAACGGGATGACCGTCGCACTGACCGTGCCGGTCAGGGCCGCCTGACGGCGGCCCGGCGTCGTCCTCACGAACACAATGGGAACTCCTTGGCCCCAGCATGGCGAACGAGATCGAGGACGTGCCCATTCGACCCGGTGAACACCGCCGCGTCGTGGGTCGAGGGCAGCAGCGCGCATCCGGCCACGACGAGCGCAAACGCGAATCCAACGAGTTGCCTCATCACGCCTCCAGAGCCGCCGGGCGCTGCGATCGGG
>DATAIW010000486.1:0-2167 GCA_036262455.1 Candidatus Limnocylindrales bacterium
GTCCACGCGATGACGTGACAGGATGCATTGCGAGGTTGGCGCCTTGTACCCTGAGTTCGGTGACATGCCCGGCATCGTGGATCCGAACACGAACCTCGACGAAACTGATCGATGCGTACTTCGCCGATCAGAAGATCATCGCGATCAGCACTGAACGGCTTCGGCGCGAGCACGTGCCGCTCCCGAAGGGGCCGAAGCCCGGCTATGATGGCCGGCTGTCGGGCTGGCTGACCGAGATGCTCAACTACGGGCCGCCAGATGGGCCGGAACGAGCGTGGCCGCTCATCCTGCGACTCATTGACCGCGGCCCCGACGTCAACGCCCTGGGTTGGGTCGGGGCCGGCGAAGTCGAGGACCTCGTCAATAGGTCCGGCGCCGCGTTCGCTGATCGCATCATCGATGAGGCGGCCAAGAGCCGGAGGTTCCGCGCGGCACTCCGCCACGTCTGGCCCAACGAAGACGTTCCGAACTCGCTTCAGACACTGATCCGCGACAGCCGTGCAGGCGATACGAAGTAGCTCCGGATGCCGCTCCGCACGCTGCCCGCATGAGTTCAGCCTCGCCCGTGTCAAGGGAAGCGGTTCCAATCAGTCGGTATTCGTGACCGGCATTTGTGCGCCAAAGGAGCAACGGGAAGCTGGGAACGCTCTTCCGTGATCCGTCTGCTCGTCGGACGCACAACATCGACGCCAAATTCGCCGTTCGTGGCCGGGTTTGACCGCTACACGCACAATCTGGCGCCGGGCCACGCGTTTCGTTGTCCGGTTGACCGCCACGCGCACAAATCCGCGCCGCGACCCGATGGAGCCGGACGCCAACGGGTCGGCGCGCGCCGCACCCCGCCATTGAAGCCGCCCTCGAGCCCGTTTGCGACAGAACGGTGACCCGCGACGAACCCGACGGCCCTGTCGCCCGGCGTCGAGCGAGCGGTATCCTGCCGCCGAGCCCGGTCGAACGGCCGGCCGCGAGAGGGAGGCGCGAGAGACGCCCGTGGACGCCCGGATCCTGCTCGTCGAGGATGACCCGTCGATCCGCGAGGTGACCGCGATCGGGCTGGGAGCGGCCGGGTTCGCGGTGACGGCCGCCGTCGACGGTGTCGAGGGTCTCGACCGCTTCCGCGCCGACCCCTACGACCTCGTGCTGCTCGACATCATGCTGCCGCGGCTCGACGGCTACGAGGTCTGCCGCCAGATCCGCCGGACCTCGACGGTGCCGGTCGTCATGCTCACCGCCCGCGGCGACACGATGGACGTCGTGGTCGGGCTCGAGGCCGGCGCCGACGACTACGTCCGCAAGCCCTTCGATCTCCCGGAGCTGATCGCCCGGATCCGGGCCGCGCTGCGTCGGGCCGGCGGGGCGGCCGACGGCGCCACCGAGCTTCGGATCGGCACCCTGATCGTCGACGCCGCAGGACGGACGGTCACCCGCGAGGGGGCGGACGTGCCCCTGACCCGAACCGAGTTCGACCTCCTCACGGAACTCGTCCGCCATGCCGGACAGGTCCTCTCGCGCGACGTCCTCCTCGATCGCGTCTGGGGCTACGACTACCTCGGCGACTCGCGTCTCGTCGACGTCGCGATCCAGCGCCTGCGGGCCAAGGTCGAGGCGGACCCGGCCGCGCCCGAGCTCATTCAGACCGTCCGCGGCGCCGGCTACAAGGCCGTCCGCTGACCGCGGCCCCGACGCCCACCCGACGCGCGCCGAGCCGGTGACCCGATGATCCGCGGCGTGCGGGCCCGCCTGACCGCGACGATCGTCTTCCTCGTCGTCCTGACCGCGATCGTCCTCGGCGTCGCGGCCTATGTCTTCGTCGACACGAGGCTCCACCAGCAGACGCTCGAGGAGGCGCGCGACCAGGCTCGCTTCGACCTGTCCGTCCTCGCCCCGCCGATCCTCGGCGATCCGCCGACGCCGCAGTCCATCGAGGCCCTCGCCGCGGCCTTCCGGTTCCGCTCCCTGGAATCGATCATCGTGCCGGTCGGAGGCCTCCCCTCGTACGACCCGACCTCGCTCGATGGCACGATCGACCGAATCCCGGCCTCGGTCCGCCAGTACGTCGCCGGCGGGCAGATTGCCTACTCGTGGCAGACCGTCGACGGCGTGCCGAGCCTGATCGTCGGCGGGCGGTCGGGCGGGACAGGGGCCGAGATCTATCTGGTCCATAACG
>DATAIW010000487.1:0-2961 GCA_036262455.1 Candidatus Limnocylindrales bacterium
CTCTACCGCACCGCGAGCAAGCTCGACCGCCATCCGGCAGCGCTCATTCCCGGCAAGCCGATCCAGGTCGACGTCCTGCGGGATTCCCTGCGGCGGATCGCCGATGACGTGCTCGACCGCGGATTCGATCCGATCGACGGCGCGCACGCGCTGCGAGCTGCCCGCGATCTGATCGCGCGAACCCGGCCGCGACTCCGCTCCAATGGCGGCGAGCCGGCGACCACCGCGGTGCGGCTCGAGGCCGAGGATCCGCTCGACGCGGCCGTCCGGCTCGCCCTCGATCTCGACCATGGCGTCCTGCCGATCCAGGGGCCGCCGGGCACCGGCAAGACGTGGACCGGCGCCCGGATGATCGCTGCCCTCGTCGAGGCGGGGAAGAAGGTCGGGATCACCGCCCAGTCGCATCGGGCGATCACCAACCTGCTCGACAAGACCTCCGAGGCGTTCACCGAGAAGCACCAACCCTTCGCGGCCGTCCAGAAGTCGGACGGCGAGGCCGGGTCGGCGAGGACGGGGGTGCGGATCGTCGACGACGCCAAGGACGTCGCGCCACTCCTCGCTGGGGACACCGTTCCGATCGCCGCAGGCACGGTATGGCTTTGGGCACGGGCCGACCTGATGAACGCGGTCGACGTGCTGTTCGTCGACGAAGCCGGGCAGCTGAGCCTCGCGAACACGCTCGCGGCGGCCGGCGCAGCCCGCTCACTGATCCTGCTCGGCGACCCGAACCAGCTGCCGCAGGTCAGCCAGGGGATCCACCCCGAAGGAGCGGGCGCATCGGCGCTCGAGCATCTCGTCGGCGACGCCCTGACCGTCCCGCCGGACCGCGGCCTGTTCCTGCCCAGGACCTATCGCCTGCACCCGGACGTGAATGGCTACATTTCCGAGATCTTCTACGAGGGCCGGCTCGGCACCGATCCGTCGACGGCCCGCCAGGATCTGCGTGGCAGGTTGCCGATCGGCGGTACCGGGATCCGCTGGCAGCCGGTCGGCCACGACGGCGACGAGAGCTCGTCGATTGCCGAGGCAGAGCGGGTGATCGACGCGATCGAGGACCTGCTCGGCCGCGAGTGGGTGGACCGCGACGGTCGTCCGCGACGGCTCGGGATCGAGGACATCGTGGTCGTGGCGCCGTACAACGCCCATGTCGCGGCCATCCAGGCCTGCGCGGAACGGCGGCTCGGCCGACTGGCCCGGGTCGGCACGGTCGATCGGTTCCAGGGTCAGGAGGCGCCCGTCGCGATCTACTCGATGGCCGCCTCCTCGGTCGACGACGCGCCGCGGGGCATGGAGTTCCTGTACGACGGGCATCGCCTGAACGTCGCCGTTTCGCGGGCCATGGGCCTCGCGATCGTCGTCGCCAGTCCAGACCTGCTGCTCGTGGCGCCCCACGGCCCGGCGCAGATGCGCAAGGTGAACGCGATCTGCCGCCTCGTCGAGATCGCCGCGGAGCAGGCTGGACGCGACGGTCCCGGCCGCCTCGCGCCGGCGCCGTCCGACCCGACGCCGGCGCCGTCCGACCCGACGCCGGCGCGCCCGAGCGACGCCGGGGTCCTCACGCTCGGGCTGTGAACGCTCGACATCCGACGGGGTGGGGCGGTCGTATCCTCCGCGGATGACGATCCCCGCCCTGGACCTGCCGGCCTCGGTCCTCGTTCGTCTGCGTCGGCGGACGCACTGGTCGCTCGTCGCCGGCGTCGCCCTCGGCAGCACCGGCCATATCGCGGCGTCCACCGTGTCGACGATCGCCGCCCAGCAGATCGCGGGGAGCACGGCGTGGAGCGGTGCGCCGGGTGCCGCCGTGGTCCTCGGAGCGGCGATCGGGGCGGTTGCCCTGTCCCAGCTCATGGTGCGATCCGGTCGGCGGGTCGGGCTCGCAACCGGGTACGGGATCGGCGTGGTTGGAGCGTTCATCGCGACCCTCGCGGTCGTGGCGTCCTCGATGCCGATGCTCCTCGCCGGGACCGTCCTGATCGGCTTCGGGAACGCCTCGAACCAGTTGTCGCGCTACGTTGCCGCCGACCTGTACCCGCCCAACCGGCGCGCCTCGGCGATCGGGATCGTCGTCTGGGGCGCGACCGTCGGGGCCGTCATCGGACCGAACCTCGCCGCCCCCGCCGCGAGCCTCGCGGTCAGTCTCGGGCTGCCGACGCTGTCGGGGGCCTATCTCGTCCCGGTGGTCTTCGTCGGCGCCGCCGCGCTGCTGACCTTCTTCGGCCTCCGTCCCGACCCGTATGCCCTCGCCGACACGTCGTCCCGGCACGACCACCCCGACAGCCAGCGGTCGACGCCGGCGTCGCTGGCCGCCGTCCTCGCCCGGCCGAACGTGCCGGTCGCGATCGTCGCGCTCGTCACGGTCCAGGCCGTCATGGTCCTGGTCATGACGATGACCCCGCTCCACATGACCTCCCATGGCCACGATCTCGCCGCCGTCGGGATCGTCATCAGCGGCCACACCCTCGGGATGTTCGGGCTGTCGCCGATCTCGGGCCGGCTGACCGACCGCTTCGGGATGGTCCCGGTGATCCTTGCCGGAATGGGCCTGTCCGCGTTCGCGTCGGGTCTCGCTGCGGTCGCCCCGGCGGACGGCGGAATCCTCCTCTTCATCGCCCTGTTCCTGCTCGGATATGGCTGGAACCTCGGCTACGTCGCCGGGTCGGCGTTGCTGACCCACGGGCTCTCGCTGGCCGAGCGGACCCGCCTCCAGGGACTGGCCGACGGGCTGATCTGGAGCTCCGCCGCTGCCGCCAGCCTCGGATCCGGGGTGGTGGTTGCCGCGGCGAGCTACGCCGCGCTCGGATTGCTGGGCGCGACGCTCGTCGTGGTTCCGACGCTGCTGGTCATCGCCCGCCGCTCGGCGGTGGCGGGTCACGCGGCGGCCTGACCCGAAATCGGGTCGCGAGAGGGCCCGGCCGGAGCTCGGCCCGGGCTCGGCGCGATCCGTTTTCACCCGGTGAGCAC
>DATAIW010000488.1:0-3098 GCA_036262455.1 Candidatus Limnocylindrales bacterium
GACACGGCTCCGTGCCGGAACTTCGGTCGTGGCCGCGTGTCGTCGCCGGTGAGGGCTGCGATGGTCCGGAACGACGACTCCCAGGCGATCGCACCGAGCGCGACCAGCACCCGGACGTCCGCGAGCAGCGCGAGCTCCCGCACCAGGAACGGCTGGCACGTCGCCCGCTCCAGCGGCGTCGGCTTGTTGGCGGGCGGCGCGCAGCGGACCGCGGCCGCGATGTAGGCGCCGGTCAGCGACAGGCCATCGTCGGCGCGCCGACCGTCCGCCTGGTTGGCGAGCCCGACCGCGTGCATCGCCGCGAACAGAAAGTCGCCCGAGGCGTCGCCGGTGAAGACCCGCCCGGTCCGATTGCCGCCGTGGGCCGCCGGCGCCAGGCCGACGATGAGGATCCGCGCCCCGGGATCCCCGAAGCCCGGCACCGGTCGCCCCCAGTAGGTCTCGTCGCGGAACCGGGCCACTTTCTCGTGCGCAACCTGCTCGCGCCACGCCACCAGGCGAGGACACGCCCGGCAGGCGACGATCTCGGCCGTCAGGGCGGCGAGCTCCTCGGCGCGATCCACGCCGCCCACCCTACTTCAGGAGCAGCTTGTCGAGCCGGCGCGACACGACCCACAGCCCGGCGATCCCCATCACGCCGAGATACGCGACATGGATGAACATCGCCCCGTCGAGGTGGCCGACCGACAGCGACCGGAGCAGGTCCACGCCCTGGTAGAGCGGCGTCAGCTGGACGACGACCCGCAGCGCCTCCGGATAGGCGTCGAGCGGGTAGAACGTGCCGGAGAACAGGAACATCGGCAGGACGATGAGCTGGATGAGGTCGAAGTCCTGCCAGGACCGCATGAACGATGTCGCCGCCATCGCGACCCCGCCGAAGGCGAACCCGATCAGCAGCGCCGCCGGCACGGTCAAGAGCACCCACGGCGACGCGATCAGCCCGAGGAGCGCCATCACCAGCAGGAACGCGACCGCGTAGATCCCGCCGCGGATCAGCGCCCAGACGAGCTCGCCGACCGCCACGTCGCCGGCCGACAGCGGCGTCGCGAGGATCGCCTCGAAGGTCTTGTTATAGCGGAGCTTGAAGAAGAAGTTGAACGTGCCCTCGGCGATCGCGCCGTTCATCGCCGCGCTCGCGAGGAGGGCCGGCGCAACGAACAGCTGGTACGAGATCGGCTGGCCGCCCGGCCCCGTCAGGGTCCCGATGAGCGCGCCCAGCCCGAACCCGATCGAGCCGAGGTAGAAGAGCGGCTCGAAGAAGCCCGACAGGATGATGATCCAGCCGTGGCGGTAGACGTAGATGTTGCGCTCGACGAGGAAGCGCGCCCGGCGGCTGCCGAGCGTGAAGAGCGAGGAGAGCGGCAGCGACGAGGCCGTCATCCGCGGACCAGCCGTGCTTCGACCGTTCGGAAGGCCCAGACCGATCCGATCGCGAGAATCGCCGCCAGGACCGCGACATGGGCCATGGCGAGGGCGGGGTTGGCGCCGATCGTCCCGAGCGCCAGGCCGCGGCTCAGCTCGACGCCGTGCCACAGCGGCGACAGCCAGGCGATCGGCTGGATCGCGGCCGGCAGGTTGGAGATCGGGAAGAACGTGCCGGAGAACAGGAACAGCGGCGTGATCCCGAAGCGGAACACCGCGTTGAACTTCTCGGGCGTCCGCTGGGTCGCGGAGAACCCGGCGATCGGCGCGGCGAAGGCCATCCCGGTGAGGACCGCAGCCGGGATGCCCAGGACGATCAGCGGCGAGGCGGCCGCCCCGAACACGGTCATGACGACCGTGAAGATGGCCGAGATCGCCGTCAGCCGGATCGCGATCCAGACGAGGTTGCCGACGACGATGTCGCGCGGCGAGATCGGCGTGGCGTACATCGCGTGGAACGTCTTCTGCCAGGTCAGCCCGCCCATGATCGGGAACGTCGCCTCGAAGGCCGCCGCCTGCATCGTCGTCGCCGCCAGCAGGCCGGGGGCGAGGAACTGGAGGTAGGACAGGCCGCCCAGCGCGGTGGTCGCCGTCCCGGACCGATCGACGTACGTCCCGAGCCCGACCCCCATCGCCAGCAGGAACAGCACCGGGTTGAGGAAGGTCGAGGAGATCGAGGCCCGGACGGTCTTCCGGTACTGCATCGCCCGGTGCTCGACGACGCGGGCCATCACGGTCATCGCGCTACTCGATCAGCGAGCGGCCGGTCAGCCGCAGGAAGACGTCCTCGAGGCTCGACCGGCGGACGAGGACGGTCTCCGGTCGGAGGCCGCGCTGGTGGGCCGCGGCGACGGCCGCCTCGCCGTCGTCGGTGTAGAGCAGCACCCGGTCCGGCAGCAGCTCGACCCGCTCGGCGAGGCCCTCGAGGTGGCCGTTGAGCGTCTCCTGGACCCCGACCGGGAAGCGAAGCTCCGTCACTTCCTTCGTCGAATAGCGCTCGATCAGCTGGCGCGGTGAGCCCTCGGCGACGATCCTGGCCTTGTCCATCACGACGAGCCGGTCGCACAGCTGCTCGGCCTCGTCCATGTAGTGGGTCGTCAGGACGAGCGTCACGCCGCGCTGCTTGAGCCGGTACAGGCGATCCCAGAGGAGGTGGCGGGCCTGCGGATCGAGGCCGGTCGTCGGCTCGTCGAGAAGGAGAAGATCCGGCTCGTTGATCAGCGCCCGGGCGATCGTCAGGCGGCGCTTCATCCCGCCCGACAGCGGCTCGACCTGGTCGTTGGCTCGCTCGCTCAGCTGGGCGAACTCGAGGAGCTCGTCGGCGCGGCGACCGCACTCCGCTCGCGACAGGCCGAAGTACCGGCCGTAGATCACGAGGTTCTCGCGGACCGTCAGCTCGGTGTCGAGCGTGTCCTGCTGGGGCACGACGCCGATCCGGGATCGGATCCGCGGGCCGTCCGCCCGGGGGTCCTGCCCGAGGACCTCGAGCTCGCCGTCGCTGATCGGTGAGACACAGCCGATCATCCGCATCGTCGACGTCTTGCCCGCCCCGTTCGGCCCGAGGAAGCCGAACGATTCGCCCTTGGCAACCGAGAAGTCGACGGCGTCGACGGCGGTGAACGCACCGAAGCGCTTGGTCAGGCCGCGGGCACGGATCAGGGCGGCATCGGCATTCG
>DATAIW010000489.1:0-16087 GCA_036262455.1 Candidatus Limnocylindrales bacterium
CCAGTTCTGGTAGTCGTGCTCGTGGACGCCGGGCGAGTCGAGGACGGCCTGGCCGCAGGCGCCGACCGGGATCGTGTCCTGGGGCGCCGTGCCGGTGATGAACCACTCGTCGATCGTCTTGCCGCCGGGCTGCGGCTTGAGCCCCGTGAACGGGTCGATCTTTGCCTGGACGACGCCGTCCGGTCGAGCGAAGTCATTGACCGCCCAGGCCTTCGTGGCCTCCTGGAGGAAGCCCTGCCAGACGTAGGTCGTCACGTCGATCGAGAAGATCGGCTTGCCAGGCGTCGAGACGACCGTGTTATCGCTGTTGCCGTTCCAGGCGCCGACTGCGAGGGCGTACTCGCCCTTCGCCCGCCCGCCCTCGGTCGGCGGTGCGATGAAGCCGTAGGCGTTGAGGTCCTTGGCGTCGTTGTTCGTGCCGGTCTTCAGGGTCGCCGGCCGGCGCTCCCTGTTGGGACCGGTCACGGCGAACTTGCCCCAGAACGGATTGATGCTCGGATTCGTGTTGCCGGCCAGGATGTCGGTGACGATGAAGGCCGCCTGAGGGGTCGCGACCTGGTCGCCGGCCGGCGGCTTGTAGGCCGGGACGACATCTTTCCCGGCCTGGTTCTTGACGCTCAGGATCGTCGTGTGGCCGACCTTCTTTCCGCCGTTGGCGAGGGTCCCATAGGCGGTGACGAGGTCGACCGGGCGGACCTCCTGGACGCCGAGCGCGATCGACAGCCCGGCGTTGGTCTTGTCGCCCTGGAACACCATCCCGAAGTCCTGGGCGCGGGCGAAGATGTGATCCGGCGTGTTGATCTGGGCGGTCTTGACCGACGGGATGTTGAGCGAGAACTGGAGCGCGATCCGGACGCGGACCGGCCCTCGCTCGAGGTTGTCGGCATCCGACGGGGTGTACTTCCCGCCGAAGTCGGTCGCAGTATCCATGAGCATCGAGCCGGCGGTGATCTTCTTGTCGTTGATCCCGGTCAGGTAGTTGAACGGCTTGAACGCCGACCCCGGCTGGCGGAAGCCGCTGCCGACGACGTCGTACTTGGCCTGGAACTGCTTGGTGCTCTTGGCCGCGTAGTAGTTGGCGCTGCCGACGTAGGCGATCAGCTCACCGGTCTGGTAGTCGAGGGCGACGAGCGCTCCGTTGTGGATGTCCTTGCCGCTCAGGTTCGTCACCCACTGAGGCAGCGCGCCGGGCAACTTGAACGATTTCCAGCTCGAGTCGGGATTCTTCGAATTGGGCACGACGGCGGCCGCCTTGACCCACTTTTCCGCGATCGCCTGGATCTTCGTGTCGAGGGTGGTCGTGATCGTGAGACCGCCGGCCTCGAGCTGGTCGCAGGTCGGGGTGGCCGGACCGCAGACCTTGTCGGCGAGCTCCTGGAGGACCGCCCAGACGAAGTGCGGCGCCTTCCACGGCGGAATCTTCTGCGGCGCGACCGCAAGTGGCTCCTGCTTCGCGGCCTCGAGCTGGGCGGGGCTGTAGGTGGAGCCCGACAGGACTGTCCGGCCCTCCGCGAGCAGGCCCAGGATCTGGTTGCGCCGCAGGTAGATCGCGGTGTCTATCGGGACGGTCAGGGTGGTCGGGACGAGGCACTTCTCGGGATCGTTCGGGTCGACCTTGTCCGCCGGGCAGTCCTCGACGGCATTGCGGACCAGGTCGTAGTTCGACGGCGACTTGACGAGCCCGGCGAGCGTCGCCGCCTCGGCCGGGGTCGTGTCCTTGAGCGGGTGCCCGAAGTACGTCTCGGCTGCGGCCTTCACCCCGTAGGTCTGGTTGCCGTAGTAGTTCTGGTTGAGGTAGGCCGCGATGATCTGCTGCTTGCCCGCGACGCCCGGGTAGGCCTTCGTCAGCCGGATCGACTGGACGATCTCCTTGATCTTCCGTTCGAACGTTCGGTTGGGGTCCTTCACGAGGTCGGGCTCGAGCAGGCGCTGGCGGACGAGCTGCTGCGTGATCGTCGAGGCGCCGCGGCTGTTGCCGCGGAGGCTGTCGATCCCGGCCGACAGGATCGCGAGCGGGTCGAAACCGGCGTTGTCCCAGAAGGTCTTGTCCTCGACCGCGACCTGGGCGTCGACGACGATCGGCGGGATGTCCTTGAACTCGACGACCTCGCGCTTCTCCCCGCCGAAGCGGGCCAGCTCGACGCCGTTGCGGTCGAGGACGACCGACTGCTGGCTGAAGCTGAGGTCCTTGGGCGCGTCGGTCGGGGGCAGCAGATCGGAGGTGTAGCGCGAGAAGGCGCTGACGACGCCGACCGTCAGGAGCAGGGCGAGCAGCGAGAACATCGCCCAGATCGCGAGGGCGATCCAGCCGGCGACCGAGGGGGACGTTCGCAGCGGCAGGTCGCGGCTCGAGCCGCTCTCCGGGCGAGAGGCGTCGTACACGTGGCGACTCCGGGAAGGAATGGTGTCTGGCGAAGCATGCCATCCGGCGGGTGATGCGGCGCGCGAGCGCCCGGCCGAACGGTGCTACGACGGCGTGACAACGATGGGTGTGGCGTTCCACTCGTCGAACGCGGCACGGACCCGGGCCTCGACCGCCTGGTCCACGGTGCCGCCGCCGAGGCGGTCGAGGCCGATCAGGGCGGCCCCGACGACGGGTGGCGCCGTGAGGCGTCCGACGCGGGCGCCCGGGATCGCCGCGCCGATCGCGGTCAGGAGGCGTTCGTGGAACCCGGCATCACCGGTCCGGAACACGCTGCCGGCCAGGACGACCTCGGGCTCGCGCCTGACGAGATGCGCCCGCCGGGCCAGGGCGATCGCCATCGTCGCGAGCTCGTCGGCGAGCCGGTCGATGATCGAGCGGGCCACCGGATCGCCCGCGGCGGCGGTCGCGAAGACGGTCGGGGCGAGCTCGCCGATCCGCCGCTCGTCCAACCGCCCCGAGTAGTAGGCGTGGGTGACCGCCTCCGGTCGGACCAGGCCGACGGCGCCCGGGATCGTCGTCTCGAGCGCCGTCCGCGGCCCGCGGCCGTCCCGCGCCCGGACCGCCGCACCGAGTCCGGCCATCCCGACCGAGCCGGCCCCGCCCCAGTCGCCGGCAATGTCGCCGACGCCCGCGAAACGGACCCGTCGATCGTCGACGCCGACGGCCGCGCCGTTGATCCCCTGGCCGCAGATCAGGACGATGCCCCACGGCCGGGTGGCGCCGGCCCGAAGGGCGGCGAAGGTGTCGTTGAGGACGAGCGTCTCGCCGGCCGCTGCGACCGACGCGAAGGCCCGTTCGAGGAGGCGGACATCGCTCGGATAGTCGGCGCCGGCCACGCAGTGCACCGCGATCGAGGCGCGCGACTCGCCGCTGCCTGCGGCCGCGGCGACCAGCTCCGCGAGCCGGCGCGTCCCTCGGGAGAGGGGACCGGCCTGGTGCGAGATCGTTGGGCCGCGCACCGCGCCGAGCAGCGTGCCGTCGGCCGCGACGAGCGCCACGTCGGCCTTGGAGTTGCCGCCGTCGACGGCCAGGACGGCCGGCGTCGTCACGGGGCGGGCTGTTCGCGCGAACGTGGGGCCGGCGCCGATCCCGCGCCGGACGGACGGGCGAACCGCTCGAGCTCGTCGATCCTGACGAAGGCTGCGCCGAGCGCGCGGAGGCCGTCGACGATCAGCGGCAGGGCGTCGAGCGTGCCGGGTGGCCAGGCGTGGAAGAGGACCACTGCTCCGTCGCCGAACGCCGGCGTGTCGCGCAGGGCGTCGGCGGTCAGGTTCGCCCCGGTCCGCGACGGCTCCCAGTCCTCGAGGATGACGTCGGCGCCGATGTCGCGGTAGCCGAGGCCGTCGAGGATCCCGAGGACCCGCGGATCGTCGGCCCCGGCCGAGAACGGGCAGCGGAACCAGGGCCGCGGATCGACACCGGTCACCTCGCGGATCACGCGCTCGGCGTCCGGCAGGTCGGTGGCGATGCCGTCGTCGGTCAGGAGCGGCAGGCGGGTGTGATAGAAGCTGTGGCTGCCGACGAGGTGCCCGTCGGCGACGACCTGCCGCGCGAGCTCGGGCGCGGACTCGACCCAGCGGCCCTGGAGGAACCAGGTGCTCGGGACGTGACGCTCGGCGAGAACCTCGATGATCCCGGCGGTCACGCCCGGCCGATGGGGCCGGTCCGGGTGCTCGGCATCGAAGGTCAGGGCGACCCGGAACCGCCCGCCCGCGTCGATTGAGGTGCCTATTTCTCGACTCCGCTGATCACGAGGCCGCGGGTGAAGAAGCGCTGGAACACGAGGAAGACCAAGATCGGGATCACCATCGTGAGCAGCGTACCGACCTGGATGAACGCCTGGTTGCGGTAATGCAGCGTGTTGAAGTGGGCCAGGCCGAGGGCCAGGGTCTGGAGCTCCGGCTTCGTCGAGAGGTAGATGAGCGGGCCGAAGAAGTCGTTCCAGGCGTACACGATATGGAAGATCGAGACGGCGATGATCGCGGGCCAGGCCTGCGGCACGATCACCGAGATCAGGGTCCGGAACGGGCCGGCCCCGTCGATCGCGGCGGCTTCGTCCATCTCCCGCGGGATCGTCAGGAGGTATTGGCGCAGGAGGAACACGTCGTAGGCGTTGGCGAAGAACGTCGGAACGAGCAGCGGCAGCCACGTCCCGACCCAGCCCAGCTCGCGGAACACCGTGTAGGTCGGGATGATCGTGACCGCGTAGGGCAGGAAGATCGTCGCGATCAGGATCGTGAACAGGAGGCTCCGACCGGGGAACCGGAACCGGGCGAATCCGTAGGCAACGAGCGTGCACGACAGGATCGTTCCGATCATCCCGATCAGGGCGATCGCGACCGTGTTGAAGAGGAGTCGCGGGAAGTCGATCTGGTCCCAGACCGTCGAGTAGTTCGACCACTCCGGCGCGAATGACCATGACCGATCGAGGTTGCGCCACGATCCCTGCCAGACGATCAGGCCGCCCGAGGGATTGGTCGGGTCGACGAACTTGCTCGATTCACGACCCTTGATGACGAGCGCAAGCGACTTCGTCGCGCCGTCGATCGGCACGTTGTACACGTCGTAGGTCTTGCCCTGGTAGTCGAACGTCGCATGGACGGCCGGGTACGGCGGCGCGTCGAGCTGGCCGACCTGGTCCGGGGTCTGGAGCGAGACGAACACCGACCGGATGAGCGGTGAGAGGAAGGCGGCGAGGACGACGACGACGATGAACGTGAACAGGAACGACTTGCCCGCCTCCCTGGGCCTGAATCGGCGCCGACCGCGGGGCGCCGCAGCCGGCGCCACGACGTCCCGCATCAGCGGGTTGGCGACCGCCACGTCAGCGCTCTCCGGCGTAGTAGACCCAGCGCCGCGAGGTGCGGAACACCACCAGCGTGATCGCCAGCGTGATCGCGAACAGCATCCAGGCGAGGGTCGCGCCGTAGGAGAAGTTGTAGAAGTTGAAGGCCTGCTTGTAGATCACGAGGTTGAAGAACAGGGTCGAGCCGCCCGGCTCGCCGGTCCCGTTGTAGAGCACGAGCGGCACGAGGAAGTACTGGAGGACGTCGACGATGCCGAGGATGAGCGAGTAGAAGATGACCGGCGACATCATCGGCAGGGTCACGTTGCGGAGGGTCGCCCACCAGCCCGCCCCGTCGATCCGGGCGGCGTCATACAGCTCGCTCGGAATGCCCTTGAGGCCGGCCAGGTTGACGATGACTCCGGCCCCGATCCCCCACAGCCCGATGAACGCCAGGCTCGGGTAGATCAGGGTGGTGTCCTGGAGCCAGTTGGGCGGGTTCTGGACGCCGAGCATCCGGAGGAACTCGTTGACCCAGCCGGTCTCGAGATTCAGCATCCCCTGCCAGGCCAGCAGGCCCGACACGAACGGGATGACGTAGGGCATGAAGAACAGCGTCCGGAAGATCGCGACGCCGCGCAGGTAGCGGCTGTTGAGCACGAGCGCGACGACGAACGGGATCACCATCGCGATCGGCAGGTTGAATGCCGCGAACCGGAAGGTGACCGCGAGCGACTCCCACGTCTGGGAGTCGGCCAGCATCCGCTGGAAGTTCTCGAGGCCGACGAAACGCAGGGGCTGATCCTGCGAGAGGCTCAGGTTCGTCAGGCTGAAGGCGAGCGAGGCGAGCATCGGCAGGAAGGTGAACGCGAAGAAGCCGATCAGCCACGGCGACAGGAAGAGCAGGCCCCAGCGGGCCTCCTTGCGGCTCAGGGCCGACTTGCCGAGCGAGGGTCGGCGCAGGCGCAACGGGCCGCGTCGCCCGGTCCGTCGCGGGATCACCGGCTGGATGGGAACGGCGGCCACGCGTCCTCCTGCTGACGCCCTCCGCCCGCCGGGACCGGCAGGCGGAGAAGTGGTTGACGATCGAGCGGGCGGTTGCTCAGCCGGCCTTGTCCCAGATCTTCTGGAGCTCGTCCTGGAGTGCCTGGATCTCCTTGTCCATGTCGAGACCCGGCTTGTTGCCCCAGTTCGTGAGGTACTTGCCGCCCGACCCGACGAGGGTGAGGCTCTCGTTGTAGGCGGGCATGAACGACTCGAAGTTGGGGTTGTCGGCCTTTACGATCCCGTCGATCGCGACCTGCCAGTCGACGGTGTTCTTGAATTGTGACTGGAGGGCGTCGATGCCGGCCTGCTGGTCGGCGGTCCGGGCGGGGAACCCGCCATAGGCCTTGAGGAGGTCCGGCGCGCCATCTCCGAGGAGATAGGTCAGGACCTGGAACGCCTCGTCGGGGTGCTTCGATCCCTTGAGGATCCGGAACGTATCGGCGTTGAAGGCCGCCGTCACCTGGCCGTTGTACGACGGAATGGCGGCGAGGTCCCAGTCGTCGCCGGCGTCGGCGACGCCGTACGTCGACCAGAGGAAGTTCTCGCTCATCGCGGTGTGACCGCTGAAGAACGGATAGTCCTTGGGGTTGATGTCCTTGCTCTCGAACTGGGGGCCGGTGAGGCTGACGTGGTCCGTCCAGATCGCGTTGTAGTAGTACCTCCACGCCGCCTTCCAGGCGTCCGGGATCTGGACGGTCTTGCCGTCCGCGCCGGCGAGCGATCCGGAGCCGAAGTAGGCACCCAACCCGCGGAGGTCGTCGCGCTGGAGCTCGAGCCCCCACTGGGCGATCTTCTTCGGATCGAAGCCGGTCTGGGCCGCATCCTTGTTGTTCTTGTCGACGGTCAGCAGCTTGGCGACCTGGAGCGCGGTGTCGTAGTTCCAGTCGACCTGGCTGCCGTCAGGCATCGTGTACTTGTCGCCGTACTTGTGGGGTGGCTCGCTGAGGTTGGCCTCCTCGAAGAGGCCCTTCTTGTAGAACAGGGCCGACGGGTAGATCGCGAACGGGATGCCGACCTGGCCCTCGTCGAGCTTGTAGATGTCGACGACGTTCGAGGGGAAGCCGGACAGGTCGTAGTTGCTCTTCGTGATCAGGGGCGCAAGGTCGAGCCACTGGCCGTGGAACGCATTGGCGCCGCCGATCCCCACGGGACCGACGATGTCCGGCCCGTTGCCGGACTGGATCTCGGTCGCGAGCTGGCCGTTCGCCTGATCGTAGGTCACGACCTCGAAGGTCAGGTGGATGTTCGGATGCGAGGCGTTGAAGGCGGCGACGACCTTGTCCTCGACCGACTTCTGCTCGGGCGCCTCGCCACCGCCGAGGCAGCAGTACCAGCGGATCTCGACGGGGCCGCCGGGCGGGACGGTCGCCGGGCCGGTCGATGGCGGGGCCACCGATGCGGCGACGGACGCCGACGGCGCGCCGCCGGACGCCGGTGGATTGGTCGCCGTCGACCCGCCGCAGGCGCTCGCCAGCAGGGCGATCGCCGCGATCAGGACGACGGGACGGAACGGTCGCGCGGGCATGGCTCCTCCTCCTTGCGATGTGGCCGATCAGCCGGTGGGTACCTTCGTCGGAGTGGCCCGACCACGGCTCCCAGCCGTGGCCAGCCGCGCGTCGCGGCCGGGTTCGACGGTCGTGTCCGGATCGGCCTGCCACGAGGCCCGGACGACGACCCGTTCGACGTAGTAACGCGTCCGGTCGCCGCGGACATAGCTCCGGGCGAACTCGACCGGTGCGCCGTCCGCGCCGAACGCGGTGCCCTCGATCAGGAGGGCCGGGGTGCGCGGCTTCTGGGCGAGGAGGCGCGCCTCGCGGGCCCGCAGGAGGACGGGTTCGAGCGCTTCCCGGGCGCGAACGATCCGGGTTCCGTAGCGGATGGTCAGCAGGTCGTAGAGCGAGCCGTGCTCGAGGTCCGACGCGAGGAGGCCCGGGAAGCGCTCGGCCGGCAGGTGGACCTGCTCGAGGAGGAGCGGCTCGCCGCCGGCGACCCGCAGCCGCTCGACGTACAGCGTCGGCGAGCCCGGCTCGATCCCGAGCGCCCCCGCGACGACCTCGCCGGCCGATTCCGGACGGGAGCCGATGAGCCGCGTCTCCGGGTCGAGACCGCGATCCTGCATCTCCTCGGTGAAGCTCAACGTGCCGCCGAAGTCGCGCTCGATCCGCGGTGGGAGGACGGTCGTGCCGCGACCCCGGGTCCGCTGGATGCGCCCTTCGCGGGTCAGCTCGGAGAGCGCCCGCCGGACCGTGATCAGGCTGCAGCCGTAGCGCTCGGCGAGCTGGCGCTCCGGCGGGAGGAGATCGCCGGGACGCCACTCGCCGTTGTCGAGCGCTGCGCGCAGGTCCAGGTAGACCTGGTGGTGGAGCGGGACGGGACCGAGCTCGAATCGGAAACGGGCCATCGAGTGGAGACCTCGCGGGACGATCCTGGAACGGGCTTCGCGGATGTTCGTCGGGCTGCTTGCGCGACGGATGAATGCTGATAACGTTATAAGCAATCTGTCAAGCCGCTGCGCATCCCGGCCGGCGGCGGACGGACGGACGAGCGAGGAGCCATGGGTCTGAAGATGGCCGTCGTCGGTGGCGGCAGCACCTACACGCCCGAGCTGGTCGACGGCTTCACCAAACGCGCCGACCGCCTCCCCGTCGATGAGATCGCGCTCATGGACATCGACCCGGAACGTCTCGCGATCGTCGGCGGCCTGGCCGAGCGAATGCTGGCACGCCAGGGCTGGACCGGGCGCGTCGTCCGGACGACCGACCGCGACGCGGCGATCGACGGCGCGGATTTCGTCCTCGTCCAGCTTCGTGTCGGCGGCCAGCAGGCCCGGTTCGGGGACGAGACGCTGCCGCCCCGGTTCGGCCTGATCGGCCAGGAGACCGTCGGCGCCGGCGGCTTCGCGAAGGCCCTTCGGACCGTCCCGATCGTCCTCGAGCTGGCCGACGCGGTCGAGCGACGGTCCGCGCCCGGCGCCTGGATCGTCGACTTCACCAACCCGGTCGGGATCGTCAGCCAGGCCCTCGCCGACGCCGGCCGGCGGTTCGTCGGCTTGTGCAACGTCGCGATCGGGTTCCAGCGCCGGTTCGCCGCCCGGTTCGACGTCGATCCGGAGCGGGTCGAGCTCGAGCAGGTCGGGCTCAACCACCTCACCTGGATCCGGGCCGTCCGGATCGACGGGGTCGATCGCCTGCCGGAGATCCTCGCCGAGGACGCCGCGGATCTCGCCGCGGAGATCAAGGTCCCGGAGGGGCGCCTGACGAGCCGGCGCGTGATCCCGTCCTACTACCTCCGCTACTACGACGACGAGGCCCTCGTCGTCACCGAGGCGAAGGCCCATCCGACCCGGGCCGAGGAGGTCATGGCGATCGAGCGCGAGCTCCTCGAGCTCTATCGCGATCCGCTGCTCGACACGAAGCCGGAGCTCCTCGAGCACCGCGGCGGCGCGTTCTACAGCGAGGCGGCAGCCCAGCTGATCGCGTCGCTGACCGACGGTCGCGGCGACCAGCAGATCGTCGATGTCCGCAATGACGGGACCCTGCCGGGCCTCGCGGACAGCGACGTGGTCGAGGTGCCGGCCCGGATCGATCGGGATGGCGCCCATCCGATCCCGCAGGCGCCGTTGTCGGCGCCGCAGGCCGATCTCGTCGGCCGGGTCAAGGTGTACGAGCGGCTGACGGTCCGGGCGGCGATCAGCGGCGACCGGGCGATCGCCCGTGCTGCGCTCGCCGCCAACCCGCTGGCCGGCGGTCCGGATGGCGCTGAGGAGTTGCTCGACGCAATCCTGGCGGCGAACCGGCACTGGCTGCCGCGCTTCTTCCCCGATGGCTAGTCGATGACCGGCCGGACGGTCGGCCGGACCGCGATGCGCGGCGAGATCGAGGCGGTCCCGGACGTGGTCGGGCGATTTCTCGCCGAGGCGGGGCCGGAGGTCGAGGCGGCGGCCGCCGCGATCCGGGCGGCCGATCCGGCCTGGGTCACCCTCGTCGCCCGCGGGACCTCTGACCATGCCGCGATCCATCTCCGCTATCTGATCGAGACTGAGCTCGGGATCCCGGCCGGGATGGCCGCCCCATCGACGGTCACGATCTACGGTGCCGACCTTCGCTGGCGGGGCGGCCTGGTCATCGCCGTCTCGCAATCCGGCCGGTCGCCGGACCTCGTCGCCGTCGTCGCTGCCGCCCGGGCCGGCGGTGCCGTGACGGTGGCCATCGTCAATGACGCCGAATCCCCGCTCGCGGCGGCGGCCGACCACGTGATTGACTGCCGGGCAGGGGAGGAGCGATCGGTCGCGGCGACGAAGTCCTACGTGGCCCAGCTTGCGGCGGGGGCGTCGCTGGTCGCAGCGCTTGCTCGATCGGGGGGCGTCCGCGACGCCCTGCCTCGCTTGCCGCGGATCCTCGCGGACTCCCTGGCGGTCGCGACGGGCGTGGTCCACGACGAGTCGGCGATCGTGGCCGAATTCGGCGCGTCCGAGCGGTCGATCGTCATCGGCCGGGGCTTCGAGTATCCGACGGCCCTCGAGACGGCCCTCAAGCTCAAGGAGACGTGCCGGCTCTTCGCCGAGGGCTACTCATCGGCCGACTTCAGTCACGGGCCCGTGGTCCTGACCGGGCCCGAGGTGCCGATCCTCGCGATCCGACCCGACGGCC
This sequence comes from Candidatus Limnocylindrales bacterium, assembly GCA_036262455.1. Classification (GTDB taxonomy): domain Bacteria; phylum Chloroflexota; class Limnocylindria; order Limnocylindrales; family CSP1-4; genus CF-46. The sequence goes on from DATAIW010000489.1 coordinate 10,907, forward strand.
GCATGGGCCCGCTGGTCGACGAGGGGATCGTTGCCGCCCTGGCCAGCGGGAGCGTCCCCTGGGTCGTCGGCGGCGCGGCGGTCGCCGCCGCTGCGCCGGCCGGCCTCGATCCGGCCCGGGTGATCTCCCTGCCCCTGCCCGCCGACCTTCCCGAGGGGCTGGCGTCCCTCGCGACGATCCTGCCCGGCCAGCTCCTCGCCGAGGCGGTCGCGCGCCGCCGTGGCTACGACCCCGACGCCCCGCCCGGGCTTCACAAGGTGACGCTCACGCGCTGATCGCCGCCCGCCGCCGTTCTGGACGGTGATGTTGAGACTGAGTCTCGACAAGAGAAGGGTGGCCGCCGTATCCTCACGGCGATGGACGCAGCCAACCCGATCATCCGGGCGCTCGATGCCGCCGGCTATCGGGTCACCTCTCCGCGACGGTCCCTCGCCGACCTCGTCATCGATCTCGACGGCCACTTCACGGCATCCGAACTGGCCGCCGCGGGTCGCCAGCGGGGTCTGCGGATCGGCCGGGCGACGCTGTTCCGTGCCCTCGAGCTGATGATCGAGCTCGGGGTCGTGGAACGGCTCGACATGCCGAGCGGCGAGCACACGTACGTCGCGTGCGCGCCGGCCCACCACCACCACGTCGTCTGCTCGCGTTGCGGCAGGACGGCCGAGGTCGCCGACGCCGGACTGGCCGGAGCCGTCCGCGACATCGAGCGGCAGAGCGGATTCCGGATCGATGCCCACCGCCTGGAGCTGTTCGGGCTATGCCGCCACTGCCTCGCCAGGGCATCGGACAAACGGCCGTGATGAGACTCGGTCGCATCGGTTGGACGCTCGTCATCGCCGTGATCGCGGCGTCGCTCATGCTCGCCGGGTGCGGCCCCGACCGGGCATCGGTCGGCCCCTCGGGCCCGGCTCCCGACGCGGATGCGCTGCGTGTCGTGACCACGACAACCGTCCTCGCCGACATCGTCGCGGCGGTGGGAGGCCGGCGAACGAGCGTCCACTCGATCATCCCACCCGGTGTCGGCCCGGAGGACTACGAGGCCAAGCCCGACGACGCCCGGAGCCTCGCCGACGCCCAACTCATCGTCTCGAACGGCGTCGGTCTCGATGATTTCCTCAACCGGCTCCTCGCCTCCGGCGGCGGCGGGACGACGCCGCGGCTGGTCCTCGGCGAGGGTCTCCCGACGATCGACGTCGACGGCGAGCCGAACCCGCACTTCTGGCTCGACCCGACGATCGTCAAGACGGGCTATCTGCCGAAGATCGTCGAATCGCTGTCCGCCGCGGCGCCGGCGGATCGCGCCACGTTCGAGTCGAACGCCGCGGCCTACGGGACGCGGCTCGACGCGCTCGATGCCGAGCTGCAGGCGGAGGTCGCGACGATTCCCGCCGCGAACCGCAAGCTCGTCACCTTCCACGACGCCTTTCCCTACTTCGCTCGTCATTTCGGGTTCGAGCTCGTCGGGGTCGTGGTCGCCAACGTCGGCCAGGAGCCCAATGCCGCCGAGCTTGCCAAGCTCGTCGACAAGGTCAAGGTGACCGGGGCTCGGGCGGTCTTCTCGGAGGCCCAGTTCAACCCGAAGCTCGCCCAGACCCTTGCCGACGAGGCGGGGGTGAGCAAGGTCGTCACGACGCTCTACAACGACGCCCTCGGGCCCGCCCCGGCGGACACCTATCCGGGCATGATGCGCTGGAACGTGCAACAGATCGTGGAGGCCCTCCGCTGAGCACCATGCCCGCCCCGAACCCCATCGGTCCCGTGCCCGCCGGCCGCGCCGTTGTCGCACCGGGCGAACCGACCGTCGTCCTCGACCACGTGACCGCCGGTTACGGGCGGCGGGTCGCCCTCGCCGACGTCGACCTGACCGTCCGGGCGGGTTCGCTGCTCGCCGTCATCGGACCGAATGGCGCCGGCAAGAGCACGCTCCTCAAGCTGATCGCGGGGCTGCTGAAGCCGGACACCGGGACGATCGAGGTCCTCGGTGCCGCGCCCGGGGTCGAGGCACGCTCGGTGGCGTACGTGCCGCAGGCCGAGGCCGTCGACTGGGATTTCCCGGTGACCGTCGGCGAGGTGGCCATGATGGGCCGCTATGCCCGTCTCGGGTTCGGGCGGCGGCCCGGGCATCACGACCATCACGTCGTCGGCGCGGCGCTGGAGACGGTCGGGATGCACGACCAGTTCGATCGCCAGATCGGCGCGCTGTCCGGCGGTCAGCGGCGGCGGGTGTTCCTGGCCCGGGCGATCGCCGCGGAGCCGGAGCTGTACCTGCTCGACGAGCCGGTGACGGGTGTCGACGCGAAGACCCAGGAAGAGCTCATGGACGTGCTGGAGGCCGAGGCGCGGGCGGGCAAGACGGTCATCGCCTCGACCCACGACCTCATCTGCGCGGCCCAGCGCTTCCATCAGGCCGCATTCGTCAACGGCCGGATCGTGGCGACCGGCCCCGCCGAGATGGTCCTCGACCGCAAGCTCCTGTCCGACACGTACGGCGGCCACGTCCTCGTCCTGCCCGGCGACGACGGCGGCCGGCTCATCCTCGATGACGCCCATCACCACGACCAGGCGCCCGGCGGCGAGTCGCACTACCACGAAGGCAGTCACTGATGGACCCGATCGGCTTCCTCGCGGACCCGCTCGCCTACGGGTTCATGCAGCGTGGCCTCGCAGCGGCGGTCCTCGTCGGGATCGTCTGCGCGGTCATGGGCACGTTCGTGGTTCTCAAGGGCCTCGCGTTCATCGGCGACGCGGTCAGCCACGCCGCGTTCCCGGGCCTCGTGATCGCGTTCATGCTCGGGCTGCCGCTCTATCTCGGCGGTGCCGTCGCCTCGGTCGGAACCGCGCTCGCGATCGGCTTCGTCTCGCGACGCGGCCGGCTCCGGTTCGACACGACCGTCGGCGTCCTCTTCGCCGGGACGTTCGCCCTCGGGATCCTGCTGTTCTCGACGATCAAGAACTATGTCGCCGACCTGCTCGGCTACCTGCTCGGCAATGTCCTCGGGATCGGGATCGGCGACCTCATCCAGGTGGCCGTGCTGGGTGCCGTCGTGCTGGTCATCGTCATCGCGATCCGCAAGGAGCTGCTCTTCGCCACGTTCGATCCGCTCGGAGCCGCGGCGTCCGGACTGCCAGTTGGGGCGCTCGAGTACCTCCTCCTCGCGCTCCTCGGCGTGACGATCGTCGTCAGCATCCAGGCCGTCGGCATCGTCATGGTCGTCGCCATGCTGGTCACGCCCGCGGCCACCGCCCAGCTGCTGGTCGTGCGCTTCGAGCGGCTGATGCTGCTGGCAGCGTTGTTCGCGACGGTCGCCGCAGTCAGCGGCCTGTACCTGAGCTTCTATGCGAACCTGGCCTCGGGCGCCTCGATCGTCCTGATCGAGACGCTGTTCTTCCTGGTCGCGTTGCTGTTCGGCCCGCGGAGTGGGCTGCTGTCGGGCCGGCTGGCGCGGCGTCGAAGCGAGGGCCTCGAGCCGGCCTGAGCGACGAGCGAACCGCGCACCCGGCTGGAACGCATCGTCGACGAAGGGAGCCACCCACGTCCCAGCCGGCCGCGAGCATCGGCCTAGCGCCGTTCGAGGCGGTACACCGGCGCCGGCCTGCCGTTCCCGCTCGGCGCCCCGATACCGATGGTGCCGGCCGGCCCTTCCATGAGGGTGTCGGGTCCGCGGGTCGACGCCAGCGGGAGCCAGGTCAGCCCGTCCAGGCTGCGGAACCAGCGGGGCGGCCGGGTGGGCGGGCACGCGGAGCCGGTGATCGAGCACGGGTCTGTTCCGAGCGCGAGGATCCCGTCGGACGTGACGCCGAGCGCTGAGATGGACGGCATCGGGAACCGCCCGCTCTGCCACGTCTCGAGATCCGCCGACGTCCAGATCGTGGCGTGCGCGTCCGGGCCCTCCTCGCCGGAAGCGACGACCGTCCAGAACGGCGCCGGACCGTCCGGGGCGAGGACGCGAATGACCTGCCAGTCGTCTCCAGGGCCGGTCGAGACGACCGGCGGGCCCGCGATCGCCCGCCACGTCCGGCCGTCGGTCGATGTCGACAGGAGTCTCGAGCGGCCTGCGTCGTCACTCGCGACGACGACCCGCGTGCCGTCGTTCGCGACGACGATCAACCCGAGATCCGGGTTGGCCGAGATCATTCCCCGGCGTTCCCACGTCGCGGCATCGGCCGACTGCCACAACCAGGTCCGGTCGTCCGTTTCCTTGAGCGCCGTCTCCCAGCCGCTCGGGGTCGTCCAGACAGCGGTCGGGTAGGTGATCGGCAAGCCCGCGGGCTCGAACGCGTGCGTCCGGGTCCAGTCGAGCCCGTCGCTCGAGATCCACGCAACGGGTCGCGTCTGATCGCACGTCTCGCCGTGGAGGACGGTTTCCATGCCGACAAACACCGCGCCGCCGCCCGCAGCCCACCCGTCGGCCACCGAGCCATCGGGTCGCGCCGTCCAGCCCGGGCAAGGTGTCACTGGCGTCGTGAGGTCCGCGGATCGCCAGGTGCGCCCGTCCCGCGAGAACGAGGCGACGGGAGCGAGGTCTCCGTTCTGCTCGACCCAACCCAGGGCGAGGTAGCCAGCCGAGAACCATCCCTTCAGGAGCTCGCCGCCTGGGTACGGCATCTCGCCGATCTTCGTCCACGCGAACGGGTCGATCGCCTCCCGGGGGCTCGCCGATGGGACGTGCGTCGGCGCCGGATGCGAGGTGGTCACAGCGGGATGCGAGGCGGTGGCAGCCATGGACGGGGACGGAGATCCGGTGGGCTGCGCCGAGGGAGCAGGGTTGGACGGGAGCGGGTCCCAAGACGCCGCGATCGACGCGCCCGGACCAGCTGAAGACGGTTCGAGCGGCGACGACGGCGGCGCGGAGCAGCCGACGACCACGAAGGGGGCGATCAGAACGATCCGCCGTAGCGTCGATGAGACCCGCATGACGTGGGTCCTCCGTGCCGGGGTCGTGGTCGACCCGTGGTGCCGGTCAGACGCGCGACGTCCGCCGGTGTTTCAGCGTCTCGGCGAACGGGTGGAGCGCTGCCGCCTGCGTGGGCAGGCGGTCGCTACTGCTGGTAGTGCTCGACGATGTCGGCCGGGCGGGGCGCGGCGTCGAGCGGATCCAGACCGGCGGCCCGGCGGGCGGCGCGCTGGTGGAGGAGGTCGTACGCGCGATCGAGCTCGACCCTGATCGCCTCGAGCCGTTC
>DATAIW010000490.1:0-1692 GCA_036262455.1 Candidatus Limnocylindrales bacterium
CGGGCGATGAGCTCCCGACAGCCGCCCGCACGATCGACGCCCCCGGCAAGGTCGTGGCCCCGGGCTTCATCGACCTCCACTCCCACGCCGCGCTGATGATCCTCGCCGACCCGGACCACGGGGCGAAGGCCCGCCAGGGCGTCACGACCGAGCTGGTCGGGGTCGACGGCCTCAGCTACGTCCCGTTCCCGAACGCCGCCGACCTCGCCGCGATGGTCGTGATGAACGCCGGCCTCGACGGCGACCCGCGGGACGACGACGGCGCCCGAGGAACGAGCGGGCGCGGCCGCCCGGTGATCATCGACTGGGCGACCGTCGAGGATGTCCTGGCCCGCTACGACACCGGCACCGCCGTGAACGTGGCCCAGCTCGTCGGGAACAACGCCCTCCGGATCGCCGCTCTCGGCTGGGACGACGTGCCGACGAACGCCCGCGCGACGAGCGACCAGCGGGCCCGCCTGCGGGCGGCCATGGAGGAGGGTGCGTTCGGAGTCAGCAGCGGCCTCGACTACCCACCGGGCGCCTACGCCACGACCGCGGAGCTCGGCGACCTTGCCAACGAGGCGGCCCGGCTCGGCGGGATGTACCACACCCACGTCCGGTACCCGCTCGGCGACGGGTACCTCGATCCGTTCCGCGAGGCCATCGAGATCGGGCGGCGCGGCGGGGCGCCCGTCCACATCACCCATTTCTATCACCGCCTCACGTTCCCGGGACCACCCGAGCAGATGCTCCAGCTCGTCGACGACGCGGTCGCGGCGGGCCAGGACGTCACCTTCGACCTCTACCCGTCGGAGTGGGCGAGCAGCCGCCTGCTCATCCTCATCCCGCTCTGGGTCCTCGAGGGCGGGCCGACCAGGACGAAGGAGCGCCTCGCCGACCGGCAGGTCCGCGACGAGATCCGGCGCGACCTCGCCGCCCGCGGCGAGCTCTTCGCCGGCAGCGGCGGCCTCCGCGACATCCGGATCGGCTACCTCCGCCGGCCGGAGAACCTCCCGTGGGAGGGTCGGACGCTCGGCGAGCTGATCGATGCGGCCGGCAACGACCCCGTCGACACGCTCTGCGACCTGCTCCTCGCCGAGGACCTCCGGCCGAACGAGGTCACGCCGGGCCCGAACGTCGAGGGAATCCGGACCTTCCTCCGTCACCCGCGGGCGATGATCGGGACCGACAGCGTCTTTCTCGGCGCCCGGCCGAGCCCCCGGACGTACGGCACGTATCCCCGGATCCTCGGCCAGTTCGTGCGCGACGAGGCACTGCTCGGGCTCGAGGACGCCGTCGCGAGGATGACCTCGCTGCCCGCCGCCCGGCTTGGCCTGCGCGATCGCGGCACGATCCGCGACGGCGCGGTCGCCGACCTCGTGATCTTCGATCCGGCGACCGTCCGCAGCGACGCCACGATCGACGACCCGACCCGCGATCCCGAGGGCATCGACACCGTGATCGTCGCGGGCACCCCGGTCGTCGACGGCGGTCGGCCGACGGGTGCCCGACCCGGTCGCGGTCTGCGCCGCGGGCGCGACTGACGATCGGGGGCCAGGCCCTCAGCGGCGAGGTCGAGGTCATCGGTGAGGAGGGGGGCTCGATCCGGGTTCGCACGCCCGATGGCATCGAGGGATGGGTGCCGCGCGTGGTCATCGTCGGATCACCTGCGCGGGAACGAGCCCCGTCGGCATCTCAACCGGAGCCGCC
>DATAIW010000491.1:0-9104 GCA_036262455.1 Candidatus Limnocylindrales bacterium
TGACACCCGCCCTGTCGACGGTTCACGCGAGCGTTCGTGGGATCGCCCGGCTCCCCCATGGGCCGGCCAGCCGGTCCGCTCGGTCGTGGCCGATCGGCACCGCCGCGTGATCCGCCGGCCCATGGGGGAGCCGGGCGATCCCACGAACGCTCGCGTGAACCGTCGACAGGGCGGGTGTCATCACCGCGGCGGTCAAGATCTGGACCCGTCGCGTCGGGACGGACGCCGCGGAATGGCGGCCGCGGCCCGGATCGACCGCCGAAACCACCCGACTGCCCGCCGCGATCGAACGACCGATCCGCGGGCGGCCCGCTTCGGCGTGGACCGAACGACCGTTCGCCGCGTTCGCCGCCGCCCGACTCGCGGTCTCCGCCGCCGGCACCGGCGCCGCCGCCGAACCCGAAGCCGGGCCGCTGGCCGGGACCGGAGCGGTCCGCTCCTCCCGGCCCGCCCCGGCTCGATCCTCCGCGGAAGCCGCCGCCCGGACCGCTCCGGAAGCCCGGGCCGCCGGGACCGCCACGCGAGGTACCTCCGCCCCGCGAGGTACCTCCGCCTCGCGGTCCGGAATGACCGCCGGAGCCCTTCGGACCTCCGTGGCGCTTGGGCCGCTCGCCATCGCCCCCGGAATTCGGCCTGTCAGCCACGAGCTGCCTCCAGCTGGCGACGCCAGCGCTGACCGTCGCGCGTGTCCTCGACCGCGATCCCGCGCTCGGCGAGCTCGTCGCGAAGGCGGTCGGACGCGGCCCAGTCGCGGTTGGAGCGGGCGGTCGCCCGTTCGTCGAGCATGCGGCGGCTCTCCTCGTCGAGGTTCTCGTCGGCCGCCGGCAGGACGCCGAGCACCTCGTCGAACGAGCGGATGACGGTCAGCGCCCGCTCGGCGTCGGCCGTGGACAGGACCCGGCCGTCGATCCGTCGATTGAGATCGCGGACCAGGTCGAAGACGACCGCGAGGGCCGCCGAGATGTTGAGGTCGTCGTCGAGGGCAGCGTCGAACGCGTCGGCGGCGACGCCCAGGACGCCGTCGAGCTCGGGGTCGTCGAGCCGTTCCTCCCGGTATGCCGTCAAGGCCGCCACGGCCGCCTCGAGTCGATCCAGGGCGGCGGTGGCAGCCGGCAGCGACTCGTCGCTGTAGTTCAGCGGCGCCCGGTAGTGGACGGCGATCAACGCATAGCGGAGGGCGCGGGCCGAGACGCCGGCGTCGAGCAGGTCGCCGACGCGGGCGATGTTGCCGGTCGACTTGGCCATCTTCGACCCGCTCGACTGGAGATGGGCGCAGTGAAGCCAGGTCCGAACGAACCGCTGGCCGGTGGCCGCCTCGCTCTGGGCGATCTCGTCCTCGTGGTGGGGAAAGACCAGGTCGACGCCGCCGGTGTGGATGTCGAATGACGGCCCGAGTTGCTTCATCGACATCGCCGAGCACTCGATGTGCCAGCCGGGCCGCCCCGGGCCGATCGCGGTGTCCCACGACGGCTCGCCGGCCTTGGCGCCCTTCCAGACCGCGAAATCGCGAACGTCGTCCTTGGCGTACTCGTCGGACTCGACCCGCTCGCCAACGCGCATCTGTTCCGGGTCCAGGCGGGCGAGCTGGCCGTAGGCCGGCCAGGACGCGATCCGGAAGTAGATCGAGCCGTCGTCGGTCCGATAGGCGTGACCGCGCTCGAGCAGCGTCGCGATCAGGGCCACGATGTCGTCGATGTGCTCGGTCGCTCGCGGCTGGACGTCCGGTGGCGTCATCCGCAGGCGGTCGGCATCAATCCGGAAGGCGGCCAGCCAGCGATCGGTCAACTCCTGGATCGACGTGCCCGCAGCAGCGGCGCCCTTGATGATCTTGTCGTCGATGTCGGTGATGTTCATGACCCAGGTGACGCGGAGGCCTCGCCGCCGCAGGTGGCGAACGAGGATGTCCGCGAACAGGAAGCTCCGGAAGTTGCCGATGTGCGCCGGCCCATAGACCGTCGGTCCGCAGCTGTAGATCCGGACGAGACCCGGCTCGAGTGGCTCGAGCGGTTGGTCCTCGCCCGTGAGGGTGTCGTGGAGCCGGATCGTCATCGGTCGAGCGGTGGGCGGGCGAGGATCACGACCGCGGTCGCCGAGATGCCGCGACCCGCGCCCTCCATGCCGGCAAGGTTGCCGCTGGAGGCCTTGACGTTGACGGCGGATGGATCGAGGGCGAGCAGGTCGGCGATCCGGGCTCCGATCGACGGGAGAAGCCCACCGAGGCGCGGCCGGGACGCGGTGATCGTGCAATCCAGGTTGGCCACCGCGTAGCCGGCCGCGCTGACGCGGCGGAGGACCTCTGCCAGGAGCTCCGCGCTGGCAATGCCCCGCGGCGTCTCGGGTCCGGCCGGGAAGATCCGGCCGAGGTCACCCAGCCCGGCCGCGCCGAGCAGGGCATCGGCGACCGCGTGGAGGACGACGTCGCCGTCCGAGTGGCCGTGCAACCGGGGTGCGCGCTCGACGACGAAGCCACCGAGAGCGAGCCCGGTCCCGGGCCCGAAGGAGTGGCTGTCGGACCCGAAACCGATGCGCCGGCCGGCGCCGTCACCGCCGTCATCGCCGTCGGCGCGGCGGGCCGTGACACCCGGGTGGGCACCGGCCAGGGCCGTCTCGACACGCGCCAGATCGGCCGGGAGGGTCACCTTGAAGTTGTTCTCGTCGCCGGGGATTGCATGCACCGGGATTCTACAGGCCTCGAGCAGGGCGGCCTCATCGGTGAACAGGTCACGTCCGGCCGGCGGGAACCGGGCGAAGGCGTCGTGGAGCAGGTCGGACCGGATTCCCTGGGGGGTCTGGGCGGCGCCAAGCGTCGATCGATCGCCGGCGCCGGCGACGGAGCCGTCTGGTTCGACACGCTTGATCGTGTCGCCGACGGGCAGCACCGGGATCGCCGCGCCGTGGATGCGCGCCGCCCGGGCGACCGCCGACACGAGGGCCGTCGGGACAAGCGGCCGGGCGCCGTCGTGAACGAGGATCACCGCGGCGTCGCCGCCGTCCTGGGCCGCCCGTTCGTCCAGCTGGTCGAGACCGCGCTGGACGGACTCCTGCCGCCGGGGCCCGCCCGTCACCGGGTCCAGCACGGTCGGCGGGAGCCAGTCGGCGGCGGCGACCTCCTCGATCCGATCGGCACTGGTCACGATGACGATCCGTCGGACCTCCGGCGCCGCCGCGATCGCGACGACGGCGTGCGCCAGGAGCGGCAGGCCGCCGACGACGGCCGTGACCTTGTCGATCCCGCCCATCCGACTCGACTCCCCGGCGGCGACGACGATCGCGTCGGCGAAGGGCGGCTCGTCCTCGATCGTCAAACCGCCACCCTCAACAGCGATCTACGACTCGACTCCGAGGTCCGAGGGCCCGAGGATTGTGAACGTCTCAATCGAGTCGCGGCTGGGCGAAGATCATCCGGCCGGCGACCGTCTGGAGCACGCGCGTGACCGACACGTCGAGATCCTTGTCGATGTAGCGGACGCCGCCTTCGACCACGATCATCGTTCCGTCGTCGAGGAACCCGACCCCCTGGCCGGCCTCCTTGCCCTCCTGGATGACCCGGACCCGGAGCTCCTCGCCGGGGAGAACCGCGGGCTTGACCGCGTTCGCCAGGGAGTTCACGTTCAGCACCCGGACGCCCTGCAACTCGGCGACGCGATTGAGGTTGTAGTCGTTCGTCAGGATCGCCTTGCTCCGGGCGCGGGCGAGGGCGACGAGCTTGGCATCGACCTCGGCGATGTCCGGGAGCGGCTCATCGACGATCTCGATCGGGGTCGGCGAATCCTTCTGCATCTGGGCGAGGATCTCGAGACCGCGCCGCCCGCGGTTGCGGCGCAGGGTGTCGGAGCTGTCGGCGATGTGCTGCAGCTCCTCGAGGACGAACTTCGGAACGACCAGCGTTCCGTAGACGAACCCCGAGTCGACGATGTCCTTGATCCGGCCGTCGATGATCGCGCTCGTGTCGACCACGATGCGCGGGTCGCCGGTCGGTGCCTCGCGATCGCCCTCCGGCCTCGGCCGCCGAACCAGGCCGATCGCCTCGGCGGCGACGAGCAGATCGTCGCGCTTGGCGACCGTCAGACCGAGCATGCCCAGACCGAGGAACAGGGAGACGCCGATCGGCAGCCAGTTCCCGAATGGAGCCGGGAACAGCGCCAGCGGAAGCCCGAGGAGGAGGCCCATCAACAGGCCGATCAGGAGCCCGACCACCGCCGTCACGAACTCGGCGGTCGAGAGCTGCTGGGCCTGACGGATCAGCCATCCGGCCGGGACGACAGTGAGATACGGCAGGATCGCGAAGCCGACCACGATCCAGGCCACCACCCAGGCGACCAGCAGCGGACCACCGGTCGGCGACTCTTCGAACAGTCGGGCCGAGGCCGCCAGGGCGAGCCCGACGAGGCCACCCAGGGCTGCCCCGAGCAAGCGGATGTTGCGGATCACGTTTTCCTCGCGTCGTCCCTCGCGGGGCGAAGGCGCCACACGTCCCGGGGCGCTCTGAAGCCGCCGTAGCCTAGCATCGCGCCGAGGTCGCCGCCATCCGACGCGAGACACCACCCGTCGTCGACAGGGCAGCTTCGATCGCTTCGCGGAGGCTGCCGACAGCGATGACCTCCATCCCGGGGATAACCGGGGTCACTGGGCCCCGGCCGGGCCTCGGGACGATCGCCCGGCCGAAGCCCAGGCGAGCGGCCTCGCGCAGGCGGCGCTCCAGCCCCACGACCGACCGGAGCTCGCCGAGCAGGCCGACCTCGCCGATCGCGACCGTGCCCGTGGCGATCGGGCGGTCGCGCAGTGACGACGCGAGGGCAAGGGCCAGCGGCAGGTCGAGACCCGGCTCGTCGACCGCAAGCCCACCGGCGAGATTGACGTAGATGTCGTGGCTGGCGAGGCCGACGCCCGCGCGACGGGCAAGGACGGCGACGAGCAGGGCGACGCGGTTGGTATCGACGCCGCTGGCGGTCCGTCGCGGCGTCCCACCCGGGCCCGGTGCGACGAGGCCCTGGACCTCGACGAGCAAGGGCCGCGATCCCTCGAGGGTCGGAGCGACGATGCTGCCGGGTGCGGGGCCGTCATGTTCGGCGAGGAACGCTCGAGCCGGATCGGCCACCTCGGTCATGCCGGCCTCGCCCATCTCGAACACGCCGACCTCCTCGGTCGAGCCGAAGCGGTTCTTCGACGCCCGCAGCAAGCGGACGGTCGCGTACCGCTCGCCCTCGAGGGTCAGCACGGCGTCGACGAGGTGCTCGAGCGTCTTCGGTCCGGCGATCGAGCCGTCCTTGGTCACGTGTCCGACGAGGACGACGGCGATCCCGGCCGGCTTGGCGAGCTCCATCAGCCGGAGCGCCGCGCCGCGGACCTGGCCGACGCTCCCGGCCGGGCCGTCGAGGTCGTCGACCGTCGCGGTCTGGACCGAGTCGATGACGAGGAGAGCCGGCTTCGGCAGGCCGGCCGAGACCAGCTCTGCGATCCGGTCGATCGACGATTCGGCCAGGACTCGGATGGCACCGCCAGTGCCGCCGAGAATGCCGAGGCGCTCTGCACGAAGGCGGACCTGGGCCCCCGATTCCTCGCCGGTCGCGTAGAGGACGCGCTCGGCGCCCACGAGGCCGGCGATCCCCGCGGCCGCCTGGAGCAGGAGGGTCGACTTGCCGATCCCGGGCTCACCGCCGAGGAGGACGACCGAACCGGGGACGAATCCACCGCCGAGGACGCGGTCCAGCTCGCCGATCCCGACCGGCAAGCGCGGCCGCTCCGGCTCACCCACGTCGATCAGGCGGGTGGCGACCGGTGCCGCCAGACCGCCACCGACGACCAGGCGCGACGGCCGCGGCTCGGTCCGGACCTGGGTCTCGACGAGGCTGTTCCAGGCGGAGCAGGCGCGACATTGCCCTTCCCAGCGGAGGAACGATTCGCCGCAGGACTGGCAGACGAAGCGGGTCTGTGCACGACCGGACGCCTTGCTCATGGCGAGCGGTCCCGGCGCCCGATGGTCAGGCTTCGACCGGGGTCAGCGGCTCGGCGGCGTGAATGTCGAGGCCGGCTTCCGGGTCGCGATCGACCACGATCGTCGTGCCCGGCTCGTACTTGCCGAGCAGGAGATGCTCGGCGAGGACGTCCTCGACCATGTTCTGGATGACTCGGCGAAGCGGCCGGGCGCCGTAGGCCACGTCATATCCGAGCTTGATGATGTGTTCCTTGGCCGCCTGGGTGACCTCGAGGAGCATCTGCTGGGCGCGCAACTGGTCGCGGACCCGGGCGAGCATGAGATCGACGATCAGGGTGATCTCCTCGACCGTCAGCGACCGGAACACGACCGTCGCGTCGATCCGGTTGAGGAACTCCGGCCGGAAGTTGTTCTTCAGCTCCGCCGCGATCTTCTCTTTCATGAGGTCGTACGACGTCTGGGCCTGGCTTTCGGCGCTGCCGCCGCGATCCCGGAACCCGAGCGACGAATTCGTCTGGAGCTGCTTCGCGCCGAGGTTCGAGGTCATGATGATGATCACGTTGCGGAAGTCGACCCGGCGGCCCTTGGCGTCGGAGAGATGGCCGTCCTCGAGGATCTGGAGGAGGATGTTGAACACCTCGGGGTGGGCCTTCTCGACCTCGTCGAGGAGGACGACGCAGTAGTTCTTGCGGCGGACCGCTTCGGTCAGCTGGCCGCCTTCGTCGAAGCCGACGTAGCCGGGGGGCGCTCCGACCAGGCGCGAGACGTTGTGGCGCTCCATGAACTCGCTCATGTCGATCTTGATGAGCGCGTCCTCGCTGCCGAACATGAACTCGGCGAGGGCCTTCGCGAGCTCGGTCTTCCCGACGCCGGTCGGCCCGAGGAAGATGAACGAGCCGATCGGGCGCTTCGGATCCTTCAGGCCGGCCCGGGCGCGACGGACGGCCTTCGAGACGACCTCGATCGCCTCCTGCTGGCCGATGACCCGGCTGTGGAGGGCGTCCTCCATGTGGAGGAGGCGCTCCGATTCCTCGGCCGCGATCCGGGTGACCGGAATTCCGGTCCACATCGCCACGACCTGGGCGATCTCCTCCTCGTCGACCGTCGGCTGCTCGCTCGAGACCTGCGCCTGCCACTCGGCGCGGAGCTTGTCGACGCCCTCACGGGACGTGGCCTCGGCCTCGCGCAGGCGGGCAGCCTCCTCGTACTCCTGGTTGTTGATCGCGGCGTCCTTCTCCTTGGTCACCCGATCGAGGACCTTCTGGGCCTCGCGCAGGGCAGGCGGTGCGGACGCATGGCGAAGGCGCACGCGTGAGGCTGCCTCGTCGATCAGGTCGATCGCCTTGTCGGGAAGGTGGCGATCGGTGATGTAGCGGGTCGACAGGTCCGCGGCGGCCTTGACGGCGTCGTCGGTGATCGTGACCTTGTGGTGCTGCTCGTAGCGCTCGCGGATCCCCATGAGGATGTCAATCGTCTGCTCGAGCGTCGGCTCCTCGACCATCACGGGCTGGAAGCGTCGCTCGAGTGCCGCGTCGCGCTCGATGTACTTGCGGTACTCGTCGAGGGTCGTGGCACCGATGCACTGGAGCTCGCCGCGGGCGAGCGGCGGCTTGAGGATGTTGGCGGCGTCGATCGCACCCTCGGCCGCGCCGGCACCGACGAGCGTATGGAGCTCATCGATGAAGAGCACGGCGTCGTTGGTGTTGCGGAGCTCCTCGATGATCTTCTTGAGGCGCTCCTCGAATTCGCCGCGGTACTTGGTGCCCGCGACCAGCGAACCGATGTCGAGCGTCAGGACCCGCTTGTTCAAGAGGGTCTCGGGGACGTCACCCGAGACGATCCGATGAGCCAGGCCCTCGGCGATCGCCGTCTTCCCGACGCCTGGCTCACCGATCAGGGCCGGGTTGTTCTTGGTCCGCCGCGAAAGGATCTGGATGACCCGTTCGATCTCCTTGTCCCGGCCGATCACCGGGTCGAGCTTGCCCTGACGAGCGAGCTCGGTGAGGTTGATCCCGAGCTGGTCGACCGTCGGCGTCTTGCTGGCGCGCTTCGTCTCCTGGGCCGGGCCGGCCGACGAGCTCTGCGACAGGACGCGGATCACCTCGTGGCGGACCTTGTCGAGGTTCACGCCGAGCGACTCGAGGACTCCGGCGGCGATCCCCTCGCCCTCCCGGACGAGACCCAGAAGGAGGTGCTCGGTCCCGATGTAGTTGTGGCCGAGTCGGCGCGCTTCGTCGATCGCGAGCTCGATGACGCGCTTCGCTCGAGGCGTCAGGCCGACTTCACCGACGACCGGCCGGTCGCCGCGGCCGATGATGAATTCAACGGCGGTCCGGACCTTGGCCAGCTCGACGTTCATGTTCTCGAGGACGCGCGCCGCGACTCCCTCGCCCTCGCGGACGAGGCCCAGGAGCAGGTGCTCCGTGCCGATGTAGTTGTGGTTGAAGCGCTGCGCTTCGTCCTGAGCAAGCGTCAGGACCTTGCGGGCGCGATCCGTGAACTTGTCGAAGCGATCCATCGAGTCGAACGTTCGTTCCCTTGCGAGCGTCTCAGGGGGCGCTCCGAAAGCCATGCTAGCACGGACCCCTTCGCCCGCAAGCCAGTCGAACGGGCCTCCCCGGATAGGTCCGTCGACGGGTCCTTGACCGGCCCGGTCCTGCCCAATCATTCGCCGGATCCGCCACGGCAGATGCGGGATTGCGGGCGCGATTTGGTGAAGGAATCGAAACGGCCCGCCGTCGGCGG
The DNA here is from genome assembly GCA_036262455.1 of Candidatus Limnocylindrales bacterium. Classification (GTDB taxonomy): domain Bacteria; phylum Chloroflexota; class Limnocylindria; order Limnocylindrales; family CSP1-4; genus CF-46. The sequence goes on from DATAIW010000491.1 coordinate 8,681, forward strand.
ACCGTTCGCGATCCCGGGGTCGAGCCGCGGTCAGGCGGGCGTCGACTCCTCGTCGTTCGATTCGGTCCCGGGCTCGGCCTCGTCGTCCGGAGCCGTGGCCTCCTCGTCCGGATCGGCGACAGCCTCCGGCTCGGTGGCGACGGCCTCCGGCTCGGTGGCGACGGCCTCCGGCTCGGTGGCGACGGCCTCCGGCTCGGCGACCTCGGCGACGGCCTCCGGCTCGGCGGTCTGAGCCTCTTCCGAAGCGGCAAGCTGATCCCGGACCAGGGCGAATGCCGCGGCCAGGGTGTTGTCGATGCCGCCCTCGGGCTCCTGGACGGCGTCCGACGCCGACCAGCCGCGCTCCGGGCGCGGCCGCCGCTCGCCGCGCGGGGCGGAGGGTGACGACGGCGCGTTCGCGCTCGAGCTCGCGCTCGGCTCGGCC
>DATAIW010000492.1:0-6753 GCA_036262455.1 Candidatus Limnocylindrales bacterium
GCGAGCGCCTGGGGCATCTGGCGGAAGCCCGGCGGCAGGATCGCGCGCCACGCCCGCCAGGTGCCGACCAGCCAGGCCGAGACGGCCCGCTCGAACGAGCCCCAGCGCATGCCGTACTCGGTCCGAATCGTCGACGGCAGCAGGCCGACCGCCGGCCACAGCGTCCAGGCATACGTCCATGTCGGAAGCCCGGCGAGTGGCGGTGCCACCGGCCCGAGCGGGGGATGCAGCACGACGTCCGCGAGCTCGCGGGCGACCGCGCCGACATGCACGGGACCGCCGGGCGCGAGCGAGGCCGCGACGTACGCCTCGAACGCCTCGAGATCCGCCGGGAGCAGGTCCGCGGGGATCCCGAACGCCCGCCCGATCGGCACCGTCTCCGCGTAGTAACGGGCGCGCCGCTCCCTGGACAGCGGCTCGAGCCAGCGGTCGGCGGCGACGATCGTCGAATCGACCAGCGTGGCGTGGACCCACAGCGAGAGATCGGGGTCGCGGGCGCGGTAGGTCGGACCGGTGATCGTCCGGTGGAGCTCGTTCAGGCGGCGGATCTCCGCGTGTGCCGCCGTCCGCGTCCCGTAGACGATCCGGAGATAGCTCCGCAGCGTGCCGTCGAGCCGGGCCCAGGGGTCCGCCCGGAAGTCGCTGTGGTCGGCGACGCCGGCGGCCACCTGCGGGTGGGCGAGCTGCATCAGCAGGGCCCGCGGGCCCGCCCCGAGCAGGAGCATCGCCTCGCGGTTGAGGGTCCACGCCTCCGACCCCGGGCCGTACAGTCCGAGGGCGTCGACGGGATCGTTGATCCGTGACCGCGTCATCTGCGAAGGATCGGGCATGGGACGCTGGGGCGCAGAATTCGACCCGGACCGGCTCGCGGACCTCGAAACCGCGATGTGGAAGGCCTACTACCGACGCCAGCCGGCGCGGCTGTTCGGGCTGCTGATCCAGGGCCTTCGCGAACAGGCCCACGTCTCCTGGCCGCGGGCCCTCGCGGCGGCGTTCTTCCTGACGAAGGGGGCCGCGGGGTTCGCCCGGGCGGCCGGCGACTACGAGCGGTTCGCACCCGACATCGCGCGCGGCTATCGACTCCTCGGGTTGCCGCCGGACTTGGACGCGGTCGAGGTCGGCCGGCGCGAGTTGCGCTGGTGGGTCGTGCGGCGCGAGATCGGGCTGGCGGCCGGTGCCGCCGCGGGCGAGGCGATCACCCGGCTGTACGCCGCCATCTACGCCCTTCCGGAGTCACGGGTCGCGGACGCCGGCCGACTTCGCGGCGAGGCTGCCGAGGTCCGCGATCGCGGGGCGACCGAGGATCCGGCCGGGCCGGCCGCACGGGGTCTCGCGTACTGGCCGGAGGTGGCTCGCCTCTTGCGCCAGTCCTACGCCGATCTCCATCGGGCCCTGGCCGAGGGCAACTGACGCCGCAGAGACGCTGACGTGACGGCTCCGGGGCAGAGTCGGCCGTGCCACCCGGGCGCGACACGAGGGATTCGAGATGCCGCTGTTCGGCGTGGATGTCAGCCGTCACCAGGGCCCGGACATCAACTGGGGCAAGGTTCGGGCCTCCGGCATCGATTTCATGCTCGCGCGGGCCAGCCTGGCGACGACGCCCGACGCCACCTACCGAAGCAATGTCCGACGCGCCAGGCTGGCCGGGATCCCTGTCGTCGGCGCCTACCACTTCCTGTATCCGGCGAAGGTCGTCTCACCCGCCGAGCAGGCTCGGCTGTTCGTCGATCGGATCGGGAACGCCGACGGCATCCTGACGATGCTCGACGTCGAGAAGGACCGGAACCCGAAGACCGGCCAGGTCTTCATTCCCACGATCAGCGACGTCCGGGCGTTCGCCAGGGAGTTCGCGCGGTTGACGCACAACCACACCCTGATCGTGTACGCGCCCGGCTGGTACTGGACCGGGCATATCGGCAACCCCCCGGCGTCCGACCTCGGGCCGTTGTGCGCGAGTCGCTACGTCCCGGTCAGGCATGACCACGAGGGTCATCCGATCGCGATGACCCCGAAGGAGGCGTTCGCGAAGGTCACCCCGAAGTTCTGGAACCCGACGCATGGCGGCTGGAAGAAGGCAACGATCCTCCAGTTCACGAGCACCGGCAGGATCGGCGGCTACGGCGGGCCGGTCGACGTCGATGCGTTCAACGGCACGCTCCAGAAGCTGAAGTCGCTCACGGGTCCGGTCGGTCACGCCGTGTCGGCGCTCGTCCCGCCTGCCTCGACCGGGCCCGCGCCCGACCACGGGAAGCCGATCGTCGTCAAGCCCACGACGAAGCGGTCCCATGTCGTCGTGGCCGGCGAGACGCTGTCGGGGATCGCGGCCCGGCACGGCTTCAACGCGACGGCCAAGCTGCCGACGTTCCGGGTCATGCTCAATGCGTTTCCGGAGAACGCGAAGTTCCGGGCGAACCCGCACGTGATCCGTCCGGGCGATCGCGTTCGGGTGCGCTGAACGCGGCTCGGCGCAGTCCGGTCAGCCTTCGCCGGCCCGACGGCCGACGACCCACCACGCCGCCGGGAACGTGACCGCGGCAAGGATCAGCTTGATCGCGTCGACGAGGAGGAACGGCGTGAGGCCCTTGGCGATCCCGGTCGGGAGGTCCAGGTGGGCGACAACCATGTACCACGGGACGCCGATGACGTAGATCACGACGTTGCCGATCGCCATCGCCCCGAGCGCGCCGAGGATCCGTCGATCCCAGCCGAGCTCGGCGAGCCGCCCGACCAGGGAGCCGGCAACCAGGAATCCGACGATGTAGCCGCCGCTCGCGCCGAGGATCACGGAGACCCCGCCCTTCGACTCGGCGAAGAACGGCAGACCGATCAGACCGATCAACACGTACAGCCCGACGCTCGCGAGCCCGCGCCGGAATCCGAGCGCCCCGCCAACGAGCAGCACCCCGAAGGTCTGGCCGGTGATCGGGACGTCCGACCCGGGAATCGGGATCGACACCCGCGACGAGGCGAAGACCAGGGTCGCGCCGATCGCGATCAGCGCGATGTGGCGCACGCGGCTGCCCATCCGCTCGCCGATCCGGATCGGGACGAGGAAGTCGCCGATCGTGAGGCCCCGTTCCTCGACGGGGAGCCGGCTCAGCCGTGCACTCGCGCTGATCATCGGGTGACGGCGTCCTCCGCTCGGCTGGACGCCCCTCCGCGAGCTCGGTGGCCCGGTCGCGTCTGCCGCCGCGAGTCTACCATCGCCCTCCCCCGCCCCGGCTCATTCGTGCTGCACCGCGGCCACGATCGCGAGGCGGCTCGCGAGGCGGGCCGGATACCACGCCGCGGCCATCGAGATCCCGATCCCGAGCACGATCGCGACCCCGATCGAGGTCCACGGCACCTCGAGGATGAGCGGCCCACCACCGGCGAGCAGGACGAGGATCGCACCCGCGACGAGCCCGGTGACGACGCCCAGGATCGACCCCACGATCCCGAGGATCCCGGCCTCGACGACGACCGTGCGGCGGACCTGGCCGCGGGTCATTCCGGCCGCGCGCAGGACCCCGAGCTCGCGGACGCGCTCGAGGACGCTGACGGTGAGCGTATTGACGATGCCGAGCGCCGCCACCACGACGGCAACGAGGGCCAGTGCATCGAACAGGCCGAAGACCTGGCTGAGCGCGTCGTCGACCGCACCGGCGACCGTTTCGAGCGGATTCGGCTCGAGGGCGGCGTTCCGCGCCGCGGCTTCAAGCCGCGGCCGGGCCTCGGCCGCCCGGCCGGGCGTGAAGCGAACGGCGAGGACATCCGCGCCCTGGACGCCGAACACCGCGGTCGCATCGGGCCAGCCGACGAGGACGGCCTCACCGACGCCACCGGGCAGGGTCCGCTCGGTGATCCCGGCCACGCGCAGGTCGACGACCTGTCCCTCGCCGACGGCCAGCGTCAGCGTCGAGCCGACCGTCAGGCCCGTGCGGTTGGCGATGCTCCGCGGCAGGACCGCGACCCCGCCGGCATCGAGGCCCTGGAGTGCGGCCGTCCGATCGCCGTCGACGAACCGCAGGCGGCCATCGGCCAGTAGATCGGCTCCGTCGACGGCCGCCGCGTCCAGCCGGACCCCGTTGCGAGCGACCTCGAAGATCGCGAACGGACTGACCCGGGCGACGCCATCGACCGCCGCCAGATCGGCGATGACGGGCTCGTCGAGCGGGATCGGCCGGATCGAGGTCACGAGCTCGTCGCCGGGGATGACCTCGTCGAGCCAGGCCGAGGCGGCGAGACGCGACTGGTGGGCGACGCTGCCGACGGCGACGACCATGGCCAGCCCGATCGCGAGCGCACCGACCGTCAGGGTCGTCCGCGACCGGTCACGGACGATCGCGGCCCGCGCCAGGCGCTCCTCGACCCGGAGGACGCCCCGGAACGGCAGCCCGGCGAGCCGACCCAGGACACCGAGGGCGAACGGAGCCGCGAGGACCGCACCGAACAGGACGAGGTAGACGAGCCCGGAGCGGGCGAGACCCGCGGTCCCCGCATCGCGCGGCCAGGCGAGCAGGCCGGCGATGCCGACGACGACGAACACCCCGACGAGCCAGCGCAGCCGGGCCCGGCGGGCGGCAGAAGAATCGATCCGATCGCGGAGCGCCTCGACCGGCGGGATCGATCCGGCCCGCCGGGCGGGCTCGATCGCCGCCGCGACCGTGACCCCCAGCCCGATCGCGATGACCGCCGCGATCGACGCGAGGCTGGGATCGACGCGCTCGAACGGAATGGCGGCGATCGAACGGAGGTCGGCGGCCATGAGCTCGGCGAGGACCAAGCCGGCGACGAGGCCGACGAGCGCCCCGAGGAGCCCGAGGACGACGGCCTGGGCCGCGACGAAGGCGACGAGCTGGCGTCGGGTCGCCCCGGCCGCCCGGAGCAGGCCGAGCTCGCGGACCCGTTCCGCGACCGTCATCGAGAGCGTGTTGAAGATCAGGAACGCGCCGACGAACAGGGCGACCGCCGCGATCAGGGCCGTCGTCGAGCGGAAGTCGGCCGTCGAGCCGCGCAACGAGGCCGCCACGTCGGCCGGCGACGAGATGACATACGGCTGGCTGGTCAGGGCGACATCGATCGCGCTCGCGACCTCGGTCGGGGTCGCGCCTTCGCCCGCGACGATGTCGACCCGGCTGACCGTGTCGTCGGCGAGGATCCGCTGCATCGTCCCGAGCGGCAGGATGACCGTCCGCCCCGCCGAGCCGACGATCGGGCCGTCGCCGGCCAGGATCCCGACGACCGTCAGGTCGATCGGCGCGCCGTCACTTGCCGGCACCGTGATCGTGCCGCCGACAACGGTCCCGTTGGCCGTCGCGAGGGTCTGGGTGATCAGGGCCTGGAAGCCATCGGGGCCCGCCAGCGACGCCCCGCTCGCCAGGACGAGATCGCGGACGGCCGCCTCGGGTCCGGGATCGATGCCGAGCACGGTGACCGGCGGTGGCGCGGCGTTCGGATCGTCGATCGCGGGGACGAGATAGGTTCGGCGTTGGAGCGCCGGCGCGGCGCGGGCGACGCCGGGTGCGGCCTCGATGGCGGCCAAGCTCTCGGGCGACAGCCCCGCCGGGCCGAACGACTCGACGCGAAGGTCGGCCCGCCCGACCAGGTCGCGGACCGTCCGGTCGATCGAGGCCGCGATTCCGGCATCGGTCGCAAGCGAGGCGTACAGGACAGCGATCCCGAGGGCGATGCCGACGATCGACAGGCTCGTCCGGCCACGGCGCGCCGCGAGGCTCCGGATCGCGAGCGAGCTCAACCCGCCCACGGATCAGAGACCGAGCTCGGCGAGGCGGCTCACGAGCGGACCGGTGTCGTGCTCGGCGCGTCGACCGAGGACGATCTCGTCGCGGATCCGGCCGTCGCTGATGACCAGGACCCGGTCGGCGTAGGCAGCGGCCTTCGAGTCGTGGGTGACGAGGACGACCGTCTGGTGACGCTCGACGCACGACCGCCAGAGCGCCTCGAGGATCTCGGTCCCGGTCGTGTAGTCGAGGTTGCCGGTGGGCTCGTCGGCGAACAGGAGGGCCGGCCGGGTGACGAGGGCCCGGGCGATCGCGACCCGCTGCTGCTCGCCGGCCGACAGCTGGTCGGGCTTGTGGCGCTCCTTGCCGGCCAGCTCGACGAGGGCGATCACGTCGCGGATCCGCTCGGCGATCTCGCCCTTGCCCGTGTCCGCTCCGGCGATCGTGAACGGCAGGGCGACGTTCTCGGTGACGTCGAGGAGCGGGATCAGGTTGAACGACTGGAAGACGAACCCGGTCCGGTCCCGACGGAGCTTCGTCGCGGCATCATCGGAGAGCTGGCTGATCGTCTCGCCCTGGAGGACGACCTCGCCCGAGGACGGGCGATCGAGCCCGCCGAGCAGCTGGAGAAGGGTCGACTTGCCCGATCCGGACGGCCCCATCAGGGCCACGAACTCGCCTTCGTCGACGGTCAGCGAGACGCCGCGCAGGGCGTCGACCGTGGTGGCGCCGAGGCGATAGCGCTTGGCGAGATCGTGCGCCTCGAGGATCGCGGCCATCGCCGGGAGTGTAGCCCGCGCCGACCGGCGGTCGTCGGCCGGCCGCTCGGGTCACGGCGACTTGGTCGGGCGACCTGCCGCTGCCGATGCGAATAGCCGAATGACATCGGAGCCGCCGGCCGAGCGACCCCCGGCCGGCATTCGGCTATTCGAACGGGGATGGCGGGTGGCGTGGCGAGCGCCGAACCGGCCGGCACCGGGTGACGAACCGCGGTCGCCGCTGTGCCGCAGCGCGATGCCCGGGTCAGGCC
>DATAIW010000493.1:0-1572 GCA_036262455.1 Candidatus Limnocylindrales bacterium
GCCCTTCGAGCTGGCCGGGCTCGTCGAGCGGGCCGTCGAGCGGCTCCGCCCGCGGCTGGCCGGACGGACCGTCGAGCTCGACGTGCCCGACGCGCTTCCGCCCGTACTCGTCGACGAGGTCTTCATCGACCAGGTCCTGACCAACCTGTTCGAGAACGCCATCAAGTACACGCCGACGCCGGCCCGGATCCGGGTCCATGCCGTGGCCTCGACCACCGATCCCGCGGCTCATCCCCACGGTACGGTCGTGCTGACCGTGGAGGACGACGGCCCGGGCGTCCCGGACGACGCGGTCGAACGGCTCTTCGACCGGTTCTTCCGCGTCCGCCGGCGGGGCGAGCCGTCGCGCCCGGGCAGCGGGATCGGCCTGACGGTCGTCCGCGGCCTGGTCGAGGCGATGGGCGGTCGGGTGGGCGCGTCGCGCGGCTCGCTCGGCGGGCTCGCGATCGAGGTGACCCTGCCCAGCGCATCGCCCCTCCCCGACGACGTCGATCGCGGAGCCGTCGGGATCGGCGTGGCCGGAGATGGCGGCGCCGGCGACGGCCGATGACCACCGACCACGCGCCCCACGTCCGGATCCTGCTCGTGGAGGATGACGACACGACCCGGAGCTGGCTCGCCCGCGACCTGACGAGCCGCGGCTACCGGGTCGACGAGGCCGCCGACGTCGCGACCGCGCTGAATCACTGGGACGCGCAGCGGCCGGACGCGATCCTCCTCGACCTCGGCCTGCCCGACCGCGACGGGATCGCCGTCGTCCGGCGCGTCCGCCGCGAGGCCGCGACGCCGATCCTGATCGTCTCGGCCCGGGGCGAGGAGACATCGAAGGTCGAGGCCCTCGAGCAGGGGGCTGACGATTACCTCACGAAACCGTTCGGAACACCGGAGCTCCACGCTCGCCTGCGCGCCGTCCTCCGTCGCGCCGGGGGCCGTGCGGCCGATGTCGACGGCCGGGTCCGGAATGGCGAGATCGTCCTCGATCCGCTCGCCCACCAAGTCCTCGTTCACGACCAGCCCGTCGCTCTTGCCCCGCGCGAGTTCGAGCTGATCCGCGTCCTGCTCGACCATCCCGGTCGCCTGGTGACGCGCGGCCGGATCCTGCGCGCCGTGTGGGGAGCTGCCTATGACGACGAGTCGCACTACATCCATGTCTACGTCAGCCAGCTCCGCCGGAAGCTCGCCCGGGCGGACGCCGACGGCTGCCTCGCCGACCTGTTCACGGCCGAGCCCGGCGTCGGCTATCGCGTCAGGACACGGGCGTCCGACGCGCCGGCCCACGATGATCAGGGCGCGGTCAAGCCATAGCCGACCGCGCGCACGACGCGCGGTGTTGAGCGGTTCTTGAGCGCGAATCGATCGGTTCGGCACTTGGCCTCTTGGTGCTGGCGAGCATCGTGAGGACGTGAGCGACACCCCACGTCCCGACCATGCCGACCAGCCTGCGCGGAGGGCAATCGACGGTGACCGGATCCGGTCCGGACTCGACCGCGAGCGACGGATGGTCGCCGAGGCGATCCTCCTCGTCTCGAGTGGCGGCTCCCGGCGGGTGACCGTCGCCGGCCTCCACTACCC
>DATAIW010000494.1:0-7370 GCA_036262455.1 Candidatus Limnocylindrales bacterium
GCGGGCGTGACCCACTCGCCGCACGAGACACGCGCCGCCGGAATCCTCCGGCCGGTGGTCTTCGGCGGCAACGACGGGCTCGTCAGCAACCTCGCCCTCGTCATGGGCGTCGCCGGCGCCGCCCAGGCACCCGGGATCATCGTCCTCGCGGGGATCGCGGGTCTGCTCGCCGGCGCATTCAGCATGGCCGTCGGCGAGTACATCTCGGTCCAGTCGCAGCGCGAGCTCCTCGACTACCAGGTCGCCTTCCAGCGCCGCCAGCTCAAGGAGACGCCCGACCAGGAGTACGACATCCTCGTCGACATCTACCTTGGCCGGGGCCTGAACCGGGAAGAGGCCAAGCACTTCGCCGACCGGATGTTCGCCGACCCCCAGCGGGCGCTCGAGACGCTCCTCCGCGAGGAGGTCGGGCTCGACCCGCGGGCGATCGGCTCGCCGATCAGCGCGGCGGTCGGCTCCTTCATCGCGTTCACGCTCGGGGCTCTCGTGCCGGTCGTGCCCTACCTCATCGGGTCCGGACCGGTCGCGTTCTGGGCGAGCCTGGTCGCGAGCCTCGTGGCGCTGTTCTTCCTGGGCCTCGGCGTCAGCCAGTTCACCCACCGCCACCCGCTCCGGTCGGGGGCGCGGCAGCTGCTCCTCGGCCTGGTTGCCGCGGTCGTCACCTACGGCGTCGGGACCGCGCTCGGCGCCGCCGGGATCTGACCGAGATCGGACGGGGGAGGTGGGATGGACGCGGGTTCCGACGACTGACGACATCGGATCGTCCCAGGCAGGGATTCCGGCCGGGCTGGAGACCTCAGGCGGGAACGCCGGCCACTTCGGCTCCGCTGCTTGCTCGCGCTCGGGCCCGCTCGAAGCCCGCGAGGCTCGCCTCGACCATCTGGTCGTTCGCGGTCAACGAGACGCGGAACCAGCCCGGGACCTCGACGACCGTCCCGGGCAGGACCGCGACGTTCTCCTCGGCGAGGAGCTCGCAGAAGGCGACGTCGTCGTCGATCGGCGCCCGGGCCATCACATAGAACGTGCCCTCCGGGGTCGTCGGCTGATAGCCCATCCCATCGAGCGCGCCGACCACGCGATCGCGCCGCCGCTGGAGCGCCGCGATGTCGATCGACAACCGCTCGATGTCCTCGATCGCGTGCTGGAGGAGGGCGTTCGGGAACGAATAGCCGGTCGCGATCTGGGCGATCAGGACGCGCTCGCGGAAGTCCTCCCGGCCGTCCATCGTCGGCGGCACCGTGAGGTAGCCGATCCGCATCCCGGGCGCGAGGAGCGTCTTGCCGTACGAGTATGTGATCACCGTGTCCGGGTAGACCTCGGCCGGGCTATGGAACACGCGGCCATCGAACAGGATCCGGTTGTATGGCTCGTCGGAGACCAACGTGATCGTCCGGCCGATCCGGGCCGACGCGTCGCGCAGCGTCGTCGCCAATCGCTCCAGGTCGGCGAGCGGGTAGACGCGGCCGCTCGGGTTGTGCGGCGAGTTCAGGAGGACGGCCCGGGTCCGGGGCGTGATCGCCGCCGCGATCGTCGCCGGGTCGAGGTCGAACGCCGGCGGCGCCAGGGGGACACGGACCGGCACGCCACCGGCGGCGATGATCAGGATCTCGTAGAAGAACCACGGCGGCGAGAGGAAGACGACCTCGTCACCGGGCTCGAGGAGCGCCCGGAAGGCGACGGCCAGGGCGGCAAACCCGCCGTTGGTCATCGCGACGTCGGCCGGATCCCAGTCGAGGCCGGTTCGCACGGTCAGCGTCCGGGCGACCGCGGCCTGCGACTTCGGCTCGGAGAGCTTGTACGCGAACCAGTCGGTCGATTGCGGCTCGAGGTGCGTCCGGAGGGCGTCGACGTAGCCCGGCAGTGGCATCTCATTGGGGTTACCGAACGCGAAATTGGCGACCTCGGGACGGGTGAGCGTGGCCATGATCGGCCCGGTCAGGAAGCCGAGGAACGGCGCGACCGACGCCCGCATGGCGTCGCTCATGGATGGGTTGGTCATCGTGGAATCCCTCATGGAGCCGTGCCGGATACGGACGCTGTCGCCGAGCGGCTGTGCGCCACGTGGCTCGTCTCGTGGGCGGCAGCGTACTGCCAGTCCGGAAGGTGATGTCGAACCGACGACGATGAGACCCGCCCAGCGGGCCGATTCACGGGTCGTTGCGCGCATCCGGAACGAGTTCGCCTGCGGCCTGGTCCCTCTCAGGAGTCGCGGGCACTCGCCTGCGCCAGCGTGAACGGCAGGACCGTCCCGCTCCCGGAGGCGCGGAGCAGGGACCCCGCCACCGTCAAGGTCCAGCGACTGTCGACGAGATCGTCGACGAGGAGGACGGCGCCCGGGCGGACTGCGGCCCGATCGATCCCGAGCTTGGCCCGGGCGTTCTCGAGCTGGAGGACGCTGTTCTGCATCGCCGCCTGCGGGGGACGGTCGGCGGAGGATGTCAGGCAATCGACATAGGGCAGGCCGAGCTCGGCGGCGAGCGCTTCTGCGAACCCACGGACCAGCCCAGCGGCGGTCCGTGACGGGACCGAGGTGACCCATTCCGGCGGCACGTCCGGTCGCCACTGGTCGCGGATGGCGCGGGTCGCGGCCACGACCAGCCCGTCAGGGAATCGCCCGACGCCGCCGCGGGCCCGGACGATCTCGCGTCCCCAGCCGGCGTCACCGGCGACGCACAGGGCGATCCCGGGAGCATTCGGGTCGGCGATCGTGGTGCCGGTCGAGGCTCCGTCAGCCTCGAGCCAGCGCTTCCGCGGCTCGATGGGTCGGAGGCTTCGGCGGAGGTAATCGATCGCCGCCCGGACCACCTCGCCGTCGACCACGTGCGACATCCCCTTCCCGACGTCGTTGGCGCAACGACCGCAGGGGGCCGTCGCTGGATCGTCCAGAAGGCCGGTGAGATACGCCATCCGGCAGCCGTCCGTGGTCACGTAGGCCTGCATCTGCTCCAGCTCCGCGCGGCGCGTCGCCGTGACCCGGGCGATCCGCTCCTCGTCAGGCGCCCACGGCTCAGCCGTCCGCGACCAGCGGCCGCCGCTCTTCGTGACCGCCCCGTCGAGCTCGAGCTGCTTGAGGGCCTGGTCGAGCTGGCCGCGGGTGAGGTTGACGGCCCGCTGGAACCGCCCGATCGAGGCCGACTCGACCCCGTCGAACGCCCCCAGCAGCTCACGCATCCGATCGGCCGGTGGGAACGCGGTCCGCAGGAAGTAGTCGGCGATCTCGTCGTCCTCGCGACCCGAGAGGAGGATCCCGTACGCCCGCTCGACTGCCCGCCCGGCCCGGCCGACCTGCTGGTAGTAGGCGATCGCCGAGCCCGGCCGCTGGTAATGGACGACGAACCCGAGGTCCGGCTTGTCGAAGCCCATCCCGAGCGCGACCGTCGCGACGAGCGCCTTCATCTCGTTCGCGATCAGGGCGTCCTCGAGGGCCTCGCGGTCCGGCTGGGCCATCGGGCCGTTGTAAGCGCGGGCGTCGATGCCGCGGCCACGGAGCCAGGTCGCCACGCGCTCCGTGTCGGCGACGGTCAGGCAGTAGATGATCCCGCTGCCGGGCAGCCGCGGGATGTTCTCCGCGAGCCACGCCAGCCGCTCCGCCTGGTCGGCGAGCGGGATGGCGTCGAGCCGCAGGGTGTCGCGGGCGAGCGGCCCGCGGATGATGGCCGAGTGCGCCCCGAGCTGGGCCGCGACATCCTCGACGACCCGGTCGTTCGCGGTCGCCGTGGTGGCGAGCACCGGGACGGTGGGCCCGAGGAGCGGCAATAGCCGGCTGATCCGCTGGTAGTCCGGCCGGAAGTCGTGGCCCCAGTCGGAGATGCAGTGGGCCTCGTCGATGACGAGCAGGCCGATCGTCCGCTCGATTGCCGGCAGGACCCGGCTGGTGAAGCCCTCGTTGGCGAGCCGCTCCGGCGAGATCAGGAGGACGTCGATCTCGTTCCGTTCCAACCGGCCCTCGATCTCGCGCCACTCACCCACGTTGCCGGAGTTGATCGTCACCGCCTCCAGGCCGAGCCGCGCCGCCATCGCGATCTGGTTCCGCATCAGCGACAGGAGCGGGCTGACGATCAGGGTCGGTCCGTGGCCCGTGTCGCGCCGGACGCGGGTGGCGATCCAGTACACGAGGCTCTTGCCCCAGCCAGTCCGCTGGACCACGAGCGCCCGGGCACCGTCGCCGCTCACCGCCTCGATCGCCTCGCGCTGGCCGTCGCGGAACGTGACCTCCGGGCCGAGCATCGTCCGGAGGTGGTCCTCGAGCGGCGGCGCGCTCAGCAAGCCGTCACGTGGTTCCTCATGGCGTCATGATCGCAGGGCAGGCTCATCTGACGATCTTCGATGAGGTTCGAGGCCGGGCCGCTTCCATGGGCAGCCGGCGCGAACGGGCGCCCGAACGAGGCCAATGACGAAGGAGCCCATCGTGTCCACAACCGCAGCCACCTCCGGCCTCGCCTCCGTCAACGGCATCGAACTCGCCTGGCAGTCGTTCGGCGAGGGCGGGCTCGCGCCCCTGGTCCTCCTCCATGGCGGCTTCGGCTCGGTCGAGATGTTCGGCCCGAACGTCGCCGCGCTTGCCGCCGCTCGGCGGGTGATCGGTGTCGATCTCCAGAGCCACGGCCGCTCCCCCACCGCCAATCGCCCGATGCGCTTCGAGACGATGGCCGACGACATCGCCGCCCTGATCGGATCCCTCGGCCACCGCCAGGCGGACGTCCTGGGCTTCTCGCTCGGCGGCGGCGTCGCCCTCCGAACCGCCATTCAGCACCCGGCGCTCGTCCGGCGCCTGATCCTCGTGTCGACCCCGTTCAAGCGGGCCGGCTGGCACCCGGAGATGGTGGCCGGGATGGACTCGATGGGGCCCGGGATCGCGCCGATGATGCGCCAGACGCCGCTCGGCGAGGCGTATGCAGCCATCGCTCCACGGGTCGACGACTGGCCGGTCCTCGTCACCCAGCTGACCGACCTCCTCAAGGTCGACTACGACTGGACAGACGAGGCGCGCGGTCTCCAGCCCGCGACGATGATCGTTGCCGGCGACGCCGACGGCCTGTCGCCGCGCCATGCCGTCGAGTTCTTCGAGCTCCTCGGCGGCGGCCTGCTGGATGCGAGCTGGGACCGCTCGGGGATGACCAAGCACCGCTTGGCGATCCTGCCCGGCGCGACCCACTACGACATCAACGTGGTCCCCGAGCTGGCGCGGACGGCCGCCCGATTCCTCGACGAAAGGTGACCGCCCTGGGGCTGATCGGCGATACCGGGCGCCGAACCGGGCTGATCGTCGACGACGGTCGACGGGACGGACTCCGGCCTGCTCCAGCGGGCTGACGCGGCCCCCGCTCGTCAGGGTTCGATCCGCCGGTAGGTGCTCTCCGATCGCCGGGCGACCCGCAGGACGACGACCAGGGACTCGCCGTCGTCGATCAGGTAGACGATCCGGAGGTCGCCCACCCTGAGGCGCCAGAACTCCGTTCCGCTGAGCTTCATCGAGCCCGGCGGTCGTGGTTCGATCCCGAGCGCAAGGATCGGGCCGCGCATTCGGGCCGCTTCGCCCGGAGGCAGGCGCCGCAGCTGGCGCTGGGCGGCCGGGGCGAGCACGACTCGAGGCCTGCTCCCGCTCACCCCTCGCCCGAGCCGTACGTCGCTCGGGTCTCTGCGGCGAGCGTTCCGAAGAACGACTCGGCGGCCTGGCCGCCATCGCGTCGATACTCATCGAGCGCCGCGGCGGCGGACGCGCGGTCCTCGTCGGCCTCGCTGGACTCGAGCCAGGCCCCGAGCGCTTCCTCGACGATGTCGCGGATTGCGCGATCCGTGCGAGCCGCCTCGACCTTCACGGCGCGGTAGACATCGGCCTCCAGATCGATGGTCACTTTCATGCGAACCATGATACCAGCAACCCAGCATGCTGGTACGCCACGGGACTGAAAGAACGCCTCCTGGGGCAGAAGCTGTCGGCGCCGCTGGGCATCGTCCTGGTCGCTGCCGGGAGTTCGCTTCTCCTTGCCACGCTCGTCGCGGTCTGACGCTCCCTGGCAGCGTCGACGCTGGACACGTCGAATTGACACGTCGTTCGCGCACGTCCAGACTTGGCTTATGGAGCAGCGGACGAAACGGACCTATCGCCTGACCGGACGCGCCCAGGCGCGTGTCCGCGAGATGGCCACGGAGTACGGCATCGGCGGCTCGCAGGACGCCGTCGTGGAGCTCGCCGTCGATCGGCTCTATCGCGAGGTCGAGGCCGCGGCCGAGGCGCAACGTTGGGTTGCGGCAGCCACGGACCCGGTGTTCACGGCGGAGGCCGCCGACATCGATCGGGAGTTCGCCGAGATCGAGACCTGGCCGAGCTGATGGCGGCCGTCGAGCGTTGGTCGATCGTGATCCTCGATCTCGATCCGGTCGTCGGGCACGAGCAGGCGGGCCGACGACGAGCGCTGGTCGTCTCGTATGAGCCGTTCCATCGCTCCGGCATGGCGACGGTCTGCCCGATCACCAGTCGGGCGCCGAAGTACCCCGGCGAGATCGCCGTTCCGGCCGGCCACGCCGGCCAGACCCTCGACGGCGCGATCCTCGTCCACCAGATCCGCACGATCGACGTGCGCCGACTGACCGCCGCGATCATCGGCGGCGCCGCACAGACGGTCACCGATCCCGCCATCCGTCGTGACGTCCGCCGTGCGCTCGCCCACCATCTGGGCCTCGATGTTCCGACGGCCGCAGACGGCGCGGCCCCGGCGCTGGTGCCGGCGACCGACCGAGTGACCGACTGACCGTCAGGGAACGAACCGGATCGCGGTCTTCACGTTGAGCGATCCGTCGGTCGTATCGACGGATCCGCCGACCACGAGCACCGACCCATCGGACAGGACGACGGTCGCGCCGCCGGATCGTGGCTCGGGCAAGGCCGGGAGCGCCAACCAGGCGTTCGTCGCCGGGTCGTAGAGCCTTGCGACCGCCGTGGTCGGGGTCGAGTTGTAGCCGGTCTCACCGAACAGGTTGGGGCCCTGGCCTCCCGCGACCAGGACCTGCCCGTCGCGGAGCGTGGCGACCCGGGCACCGACGAGCGCGGGGACCCCGGGTGTCCACAGGGGAACCGCGGTCGGCTCGCCGACGAACGCGTACGTCTGGCCGACCTCGGACCACTTCCCGCTCGAAGCGTCAAACCGGAAGGACCGGGTCATGTCGGCGACATGCTTCCAGTAGTTGGTCCGGGCGATCAGGACCGCGCCGCCGTCCGCCAGGGCAACCAGGATCCCCGTTCCATTCGCTTCCCCGTCGTCGTCCGGCATCGGGTTGGCACCCTTGGTCGCCTGCTTCTCGAGCGCCGCCCGATCGATCTTCGGCAACGAGCCGACCAGCGCGAACCGCCCGGTGGCGGGGTCGTAGAT
>DATAIW010000495.1:0-2097 GCA_036262455.1 Candidatus Limnocylindrales bacterium
GATCGCCGGGCTCGAGGGCCCGGCGATCGTCACTGCGCGAAGGAAGTCGAGCCTCAGTGGCCGAGCGCCTGGAAGTAGATCCCGACGATCTGGCCGCCGTAGACGTCCGCCAGATGGTCGAGCCCCTTGCCGTCGGCAAGGTTCGGGTTCTTCGAGCCCTCGCCGATGGTCTTGTCGGACCGGACGACCCACCCGTCGCGCGGCAGGCCCTGGGCGACGGCCGTGTCGACCGCCCACGTGATCTGGCTCGGGCTGAGCGCCGGGCCGCCGACGGCCGTGTTGATGAACCCGAAGATGTCGGCCAGCGTCAGCTGCACCCAACGACCGGAATGCAGGACGGCCGCGTTGCCCTGGTCCGAGCGGTTGACGATGTAGCACTCGTGCCCGAGAGCGACCGGGGCTGCGATGCCGAGCATGGATCCGGCGAGTGCGAGGCTGATCAGGAATCGGCGCATCGAGTCTCCTTCTGTCATGGTCCCCGGCGAAACGTCAAGGTACCGTTCGGGGCGGAGCGGGGCAATCCGGTAAGGTGCGGATTCCGACGCCTGCGGTGTCTGGACGCACCGAACTGCGAAGGCCACAACGATCCGCGGCGTGCAACTGGCCGGGTTTTCGGCGTGTCAGCCCCGACCATCGGTCGGGCATGATGGAGCGGCGATGCGACCCGGCCTGAACATCCTCGAGCCCGAGCTGATCGGGCGGATCGTCGACGAGGCGAAGCGCGTCCTCGCCGAGCACGGCTTCGAGATCCGCGGAGCGGAGATGCGACGGCGCCTGATCGAGGCCGGTTGCCCGCAGCGCGAGGACGGCCGGATCCTCTTCCCGCGCGACATCGTCGAGGCGGCGATCCGGACCGCACCCGCGTCGTTCCAGCTGTTCGACCGGGCCGGGATTCCGAGCGCCGACATCGGCGAGGACCGGGTCCACTTCATCCCGGGCTCGAGCGGGCTCAAGGTCCTCGACCACCGGACCGGCGAGGCGCGCCAGGCGACGTCCCTCGACTTCGCCGAGTACATCCGGCTCGGCGACGGCCTCGCGAACATCCCGTATCTCGCGACCGCCTTCTCGACCGGCGACCTCGAGCCCCAGGTCTCGGACGCGTGGCGGCTCTACCTGTGCCTGACGAACTCGACCAAGCCGGTCGTGTCGGGCGCGTTCACCGAGCACGGCGTGCCGCGGATGGCCGAGATGATGGAGCTGTTCCGGGACGGCGCCGACGACCTGCGGGCCCGCCCGATGTCGATCTTCACGATCACCGCGACCGGCAACTTCCGCTATTCGGAGGACTCCTGCCAGAACCTGATCGACTGCGTCGAGGCCGGGATCCCGGTCGAGATCGTGCCGGTCACCCTCATGGGCCTGATCGCCCCCGTGACCCTCGTCGGTGCGACGGTCTTCCACACGATCGACGTCCTCGCCGGGATCACGATGGCCCAGGTCGTCCGACCCGGGGCGCCGGTCCTGTTCGGCGGAGCTCCGGCGACGTTCCACATGAAGATCGCCTCGTCGCCGATGGCCGCGATCGAGGCGCTCCAGCTCGACGTGGCGTACGTCGCGGTCGCGAAGGCCATCGGGCTGCCGACCCAGTCGTACATGGCCCTGTCCGACGCGAAGACGCTCGACGCCCAGGCCGGCGCGGAGACGTTCGGGTCGGCGCTGCTTGCCGCGCTCGCCGGGGTGAACAGCGTGTCCGGCCCGGGGATGCTCGACTTCCTGCTCGTGTTCTCGCTCCCGAAGCTCGTCTTCGACGACGCGATGTGCGGCCAGGTCCTCCATTTCGTGCGCGAGATCCGCGAGCTCAACGACCTGCCGGTCCGCGAGCTCATCGACCAGCTCATGGCTGACCAGCACTTGATCATGGCACCGCACACGACCGAGCACTGGCCGCGCGAGCTGTACCTTCCGTCGACCCTGATCGACCGCGATAACCGTGAGGCCTGGACGCGGTTGGGCGCGAAGGAGATCGACGAGCGGGCGATCGACGAGGTGAACCGCCGTCTCGGCGCCTACCGCCAGCTGGAGACCGACCCGCTCCTCGACGCCGAGCTGCAGCGGATCATCCGGTCCGGGATGGTCGATCTCCGCGTCACGTCGGCC
>DATAIW010000496.1:0-10763 GCA_036262455.1 Candidatus Limnocylindrales bacterium
GGGCAGGCTCGAATTGTTGAGCGTCGACGGTCGCGAGGTCCTGCTCGACGGTGCCCACAACCCCGCCGGAGCGGCGGCGCTCGCCGCGGCTCTCGACGAGCTGCGGCCGTTCCTCGGTGCCGGCCGGGTGACGCTGCTCACGGCCTCGATGGCGGACAAGGACGTCGGCGGCGTCGTTGACGCGCTGGCCGGCTCGACGGCCCTGGCCGATGCGCGGATCGTCGCCACCGCGGTCGCGGTCCCGCGGGCGCTGCCGGCCGACGAGCTCGCGCGTGCGTGGTCGCGTCGGAGCGGCGAACCGGCCGGGGCCTACCGAACGGTCGCAGCCGAGCCCGATGTCGACGCGGCCCTCGACCGGATCCTCGCCGGACCGACCGGCCCGGTCGTCGTCGCCGGCTCGCTCTATCTCGTCGGCGCGGTCCGGGCCCGATTGGTCGACGACCCGCTCCTGCACGATCCGACGCCCGATGACGCGTCGCCGCCCGACGCCCGGGACCGGTCCCGCCCATCGGCGGCCGATCCCGGCGACAATCCTTCCCGATGACCGATCGGAGCCCGACCCGCCCGGATGTCGTCGCCGCCCGGCCCGAGCTCGGAGGCGGCGCGACGACGCCATCGTTCGGCCTGCCGGCCGACGCCCCGACGGGCATCCCGGGTCCCGCTGCCCGGCTCCAGATCGGGCCGGCGCCGTTCGATTGGGGAACCCGGACGTTCGTCATGGGGATCCTGAACGTCACGCCCGATTCGTTCTCCGGGGACGGGTTGCTCGCGTCCACGCCTGGCGCGACCGACCCGGACCCGGTCGCTGCGGCGGTGGCGATCGGCCGGCGGATGGTCGATGAGGGCGCCGACCTGCTCGACGTCGGCGGTGAGTCGACGAGGCCCGGGCACGAGGTCGTCGCCGACGATGATGAGATCGCCCGCGTCGTCCCGATCGTGCGCGCCCTCCGGGCAGCCCTGCCCGACACACCGCTGAGCATCGACACCACGAAGGTCGCGGTCGCGGCGGCTGCCCTCGACGCCGGCGCGAACCTCGTCAACGATGTCTGGGGGGTCGGCCAGGACGACGCCCTCCTTCGTCTGGCGGCCGCCGTGGGCGCGCCCATCGTGCTGATGCACAATCGTGCTGAGGCGCGCTACATGAACCTGATGGCCGAGGTCGTCGCGGATCTCCAGCGTGCGATCGAGCGAGCCATTCGCTGCGGGATCGCCCCGGAGTCGATCGTCATCGATCCGGGCTTCGGGTTCGGCAAGACCCCCGCCCACAACCTCGTCCTGCTCCGGGACCTGGCGATCCTGCGGATCCTCGGCCGGCCGATCCTGCTCGGCACCTCGCGCAAGTCGACCCTCGGCAAGGTCCTCGACCTGCCCGCCGACCAGCGCCTCGAGGCGACGCTCGCGACGACCGCCCTGGGGGTTGCCGCAGGCGTCGACATCGTCCGGGTCCACGACGTCCGGGCAAATGTCCGGGCGGCGCGGATGGCCGACGCGATCGTCCGGCGACCCGGGCCATCTGCCGCCCACCCGACCGAAGGAGACCAGCCCTGAGCGACCGGATCGTGCTCCACAACATCCAGCTCCAGGGCCGCCACGGCTACTACGACCATGAGCTCGCGGCGCCGCAGCCGTTCGAGGTCGATGTCGAGCTGATGCTCAATCTCCAGCCGGCCGGGATCGATGACGACCTCGCGAAATCCGTCGACTACGCCCGCGTCCACGAGGTCGTCCGCCAGATCGTCGAGTCGACGTCCTACCGGCTCCTCGAGGCACTGGCCGAGGCGATCAGCCACGAGATCCTGATCGAGTTCCCGGTTGTCGAGGTCGGCGTCCGGGTTCGCAAGCCGGCCGTCCAGCTGGGCGGCCCGATCGACTACGCCGGCGTCGAGATCTGGCGGCGACGCTCGCCGGGTTGACCCGCCGGACCCCGGAAGCCCGGCGTCGGCGTCGACGTCCCGGGCCGGCCCGTCAGCTGAGGTCCTTCGGTCGGACGCCGAGGGTGACCGCGACGGTCTTGTGCTCCGTGCCGCGGATCACCTCGAGGGTGATCTTGTCGCCCGGTGCGAACTGGGTCAGGACGGCGTCGAGCGGGTGGAGCGCGTCGATCGTCTGGCCGTTGATCGCGATCACGATGTCGCCCGTCTTGATCCCGGCGTTGGCTGCCGGGCTGTTCGGGCGGACGGCCTCCGCTCCGGTCGGGTCGCCGTTCTCGTCGAGGAGCTGGACGTAGGCCCCGGCCGTCGCCGGCAGGGTGAGGTGCTTGTAGATCTGCGGGTCGATCGACACGTACTGGATCCCGATGTAGGGTCGGGCGAGGGCCTCGCCGGCAAGGGCCTGGCGCATGATCGGGCGGGCGATGTCGATCGGGATCGAGAAGCCGATGCCGGTCGAGTCCTTGGCGATCGCGGTGTTGACGCCGATGACCGCGCCGGTCGCGTCGAGGAGCGGGCCGCCGCTGTTGCCGGGATTGATGGCCGCGTCGGTCTGGACCAGGTTGCGCAGGTGGCCACCGTCGGTCGTGATGTCCCGGCCCAGCGCCGAGACGATCCCGCTCGTCACGCTGTTGTCGAAGGTGCCGAGGGGGCTGCCGATGGCGACGACGAGCTCGCCGACCTTCAGTCCGTCCGAATCGCCGATCGTCGCCGCCGGCAGGCCGGTCGCGTCGACCTTGATGATCGCGAGGTCGGTCAGGGTGTCGATGCCGTAGACGGTCGCGTCGTACTTGGTCCCGTCCTTGAGCTGGACCGTCAGGTCGGTCGTGCCCGCGACGACGTGACGGTTGGTCAGGATCCAGCCGGCGGAGTCGAAGATGATCCCGGACCCGACGCCCTCCTGTTCCTGCTGGGTGGCCGAGTTCGGATCGACGCCCTTGGTGTAGATGCGGACGACCGACGGACCGGCCTTGGCCGCGACATCGATGATCGCCGAGTTTTCGTCGAGCGTGACCGGTTGCTTGATCGTGGTCGAGTTCGGGTTCTGGCTGCCCGTCGCGGCGACGGGCGTTCGATCGAGGGCTCCGGTGGCCGTGAGGGCCGCGATGGTCCCGCCCGATGCGAGCACCGCGGCGACGAGCGCGGTCGCGAGGACGGTGCCGGTGCCTGCGCCCCGGCGCGGCGTGGTGACGATCGGCCGGACCGGCACGGGCGTCGCTGTTTCGAACCAGTGCTCCGGTGTCGGCTCCCGATCAGACCAGCTGGTCCGGGTCCAGTCGGTCCGCGGCTCGGGGGTCGGCGAGAACGATGCGGGCCCGATCAGCGGATCGACGGCCCGGTCGTCACGTGGCGGGTCGGCGACCGCGGGCCAGCCGTCGCGCACAGCCGATGGGTTCGGGGAGGTCGTTCCGGCCGGGGCGTCCGCCGTCGCGGCGGCGCGTTCGAACGCCGCGGGTGTTGCCTGTGCCGCGGGCATGTCCGCTGCGGCGGCGCGATCGATCGGTCGCCAGGCGGCGGCATCGTGCGGCTGAGTCTCGTCGGTCGGATCGGAGAAGCGATCGGTCATCGGGAGCGTACTCGCCTGCGGGTGTGGTTCGCGGCTGGTGCCTCGCGAGTGGCGGCGGGAGCGGTCCGCCTCGCGATCGTCGAGGATCTCAGACTACCCTGACGTCTCGCGGTTCAGGTGGGGCGCCCCGGTCGGTGAAGAATCCACCATCTTCGGGAGATCCGTGGGAGGTTCCAGCGTCGTCGATGCGGTCGTCCCGAGGTCGTCCTCGCGGCGCGGGTCGGCCGGAAGGTTGACGGTGAACGTCGTTCCTGCTCCGAGCCGGCTGACGACCTCGACGGTGCCACGGTGCATGTCGACGATCGAGCGGACGATCGCGAGACCGAGGCCGCTGCCACTGCCGCGGGCCTCGTTCGCCCGCGAACCGCGGTAGAACCGCTCGAAGATCCGGGGCAGCTCGGCCGGCTCGATGCCGACCCCGGTATCGGCGACCTCGATCCGTGCTCCGCCGTCCGCGACCGCGGCGACGCTCACCGCGACCGATCCGCCAGGTTCGGTGAACTTGATCGCGTTGCCGACCAGGTTCGTCACCACCTGGCCGATCCGCTGCGGGTCGTGGCGGAGCCGGATCGGGGCCGTCGCGGGCTCGAGGCGGAGGGCAACGCCCCGCCGGCGCGCCGCCGGACCCGCCTGCTCGACCGCCGATTCGACGGCCGCCCGCAGATCGTCCGGACGCAGGTCGAGGAGGACGAGCCCGGAATCGAGCTTTGAGAGCTCGAGCAGGTTCTGGGCGAGCCAGTCGAGCCGCTCGAGCTGGATCCGGCTGCTGTTGAGGAACTCCGCCCGCGCGGCGGGATCGTCGCCGGTCCGCTCGGTGAGCAGCTCGTTGAAGGTCAGGAGCGCGGCGATCGGCGTCCGCAGCTCGTGCGACACGTCGGCCAGGAAATCGCGGCTGCGATCGCGGTCGCGGCGGATCATCGCGACGCTCGCCTCGAGCTGGTCCGCCATCGCGTTGAACTGGGCGGCCAGCGCGGCGATCTCCGAGGAACCGGACCGGATGTCGGCCCGCTGGATCCGCCTTCCGAGCTCGCCCTCGGCGAGGGCGCGCGAGGCCTCGGTCATCCGCCGCAGTGGCGTCGTCACGCGGAGGGCCAGGGCCGCCGCGACGAGAACGGCGATCCCCAGCGCAAGCGCGCCCACGGCGGCCGTCACGGTCGTCACGTTGTCGATCGCCGACTGCCGGAAGGTGTACGGGTTCGAGAGCCGGACCTCGATGACGTACGGAAAGTCGCTCTCGGTCGAGACCCGGATGAGGGGAGCCGCCCGCAGCGTCTCCTTCGTCAGGCCGGGCCGGCTCGGCGACCGGACCGACGCATGGAACGAGCCGTCGATCGCCGCGACGGTCGTCCCGGCGTCAGCCCCACCGGCCGACGGCAGGCCCAGGACGATGTCGACGTCGGCTTCGGCGAGCCGATCGGCAATGAAGCGGGCCTGGGCGTTCGATCCGAGCTCATCGGCGACGTCTGGATTGACGTGGTTGTCGGCGAAGACCACCGGCAGCCCCTGCGCCGAATCCTTGTTCAGCGTGTCGACGTACTCGGACACGAGCTGGGCGCGGACCTGCAGATCGGCGATCTGCTGGGTCCGGAACTCGTCGTCGAGGCGGTTGAGCACGAAGACAGTGACGAGCAGCAGGCTCAGGGCGACGACGCTCGCGAAGCCGAGGGTCAGCCGAGCCTGGAGCGACTTCGGCCCGGCCCGCCGGATCATCCTGGGGATGAGCCGCGGCCGGTGGAACCGTGAGCGACGGCCGGGCCGCCCAACCGTCGTCGGGTCGGCGTCGGCGTCGGCGTCGGCGTCGGCGTCGGGATCGGCGGCGACAACGGAGTCGAGGTCGACCACCTCGAAACGATCCGGGTCGTTCACGTCCCGGTCCGGGTGCGGGTTCGGTGAAGGGTCCGCGGCCGTGCCCGGGCTACCGCTCGGCGAACGCATAGCCGACGCCACGGACCGTCATGACGAACGCCGGCACCGCGGGGTCGTCCTCGATCTTGTCGCGGAGGTGGCTGACGTGGACGTTGATCGTTTTCTCGTCCTGGTCGAGAGCCTCGTAGTCGCGGAGGAGCTCGAGGAGCTCGCCCCGGGTGTACACCCGACCGGGTCGCGAGGCGAGATGGCGGAGGATCTCGAATTCGGTCGGGGTGAGGCTGATCCGGCGATCGCCGCGCTGGACGCGGCGTCGCTCGAGATCGATGACGAGGTCGCCATGGCGGATCACCCGCCCGCCGGCGGCATCGCTCAGGTCGCCGTACGCGCGCCGGAGGAGGGCCTTGATCCGGCTCATGAGCTCGCGCAGGCCGAACGGCTTGGTCAGGTAGTCGTCGGCGCCGAGCTCCAGCCCGATGACCTTGTCGACCTCGTCGTCGCGGGCGGTCAGGACGAGAACCGGGGCCTTCGAGCCGGACGCCCGCAGCCGGCGGAGGACCTCGAAGCCGTCGATCCCGGGCAGGCGGACGTCCAGGACGACGAGGTCGGGCGCCTGGTTCGTGGCGAAGTCGAGGCCTTCCTCGCCGCTCTTGGCGACCGCGACCTGGTAGCCCTCCTGCTGGAGGGCGTACTGGATCCCGCGGGCGACGGCGAACTCGTCCTCGACGATCAGGATCGTGGCACTCATGGCCGCCCGACTGTACACCGGGCAGGCACGAACCGGGCGAGCCGCCTCGTGGCTCCCCTCGTGATAAGGTGTGCGCCCGCGCCGGGCGCCCCGACCGCACCGTCGGCGAGTCGCGCCCGCACCAGACCGCCCACCGCCGAGGTTCCGCCCCGATGTCCACCGCCACGACCACCCGCCTGAACCTCGCCGCCGAGCCGCGCGAGCTGGTCGGCAAGAAGGTTGCCACTCTCCGCCGCGTCGGCCGCCTGCCCGCCGTCGTCTACGGCCACGGTGTCAGCTCGGAGAACGTGTCGCTCGACGCCCACGATTTCGAGCTCCTCCGCCGCAAGGCCGGCCAGAACGAGCTGATCGACCTGTCGGTCGACGGCAAGAAGGCCCGCCCCGTGCTCGTCCACTCCGTCCAGGTCCATGCGGTCAACCGCCGTCCGCTCCATGTCGACCTGTTCCTCGTCCGGATGACGGAAGAGCTGACGGTCGACGTGCCGCTCGTCGCGATCGGGACCTCGAACGCCGTCGAGAACCTCAACGGCACGCTCATGCACCAGCTCGAGTCGGTCAGGATCAAGGCGCTGCCCGACCATCTCCCGCAGTCGATCGAGTACTCGATCGACTCGCTCGTCGACTTCGACACGGTCGTCAAGGTGTCCGACCTGGCCATTCCCAGCGACGTCACGCTCCTGACCGATGCCGACGAGGTCGTCGCCAAGGTGCTCGCGTCGCGGCTCCAGGCCGAGGCCGCCGAGCTCGCTGCCGAGACCGCCGAGACCGTGGCCGAGGCTGCCGAGACCGCCGAGGGCGGCGAGGCCGCCGAGGGCGCGACCGAAGCCGCGACCGATGGTGGCGACTCCGCCGAGAGCTGAGCCGGCGGGTCCGCGGACTCGTTGTGCGGGCGCCGCCGCGGACTCGTTGTGCGCGCAGCGCCAAGGACGCCCGCCGCCAGGCGTCGCTGCGGCGGGGCGCCTGCAGCCGGGACAACTCTCCGCCCGGACTGCGCATCAGCTTGCGAGCCGCCGTCTCGCGGACGGTGCTCCGAGGAACCTACCGGTCGTCGACGGTCAGGGTGCGGTCCGTGAACCCCGCGTCGGATGCGTCGACCAGCTCGATCCGGTTGCCGAACGGGTCGGCCGTGTAGCACCGAATGAGTCCGGTGCCGGCGTCGTCCTCGGTCAATGCGGCACCGGCCGCCACGAGGGCGCGGCGGGCGGCGTCGAGGTCGGTGACGATCAGGCAGGGATGGGCCTTCTTCGCGGCGATGAAGCGGTCATCGACCCCGAGGTGGATGGCCGTCGCGCCAGGTCCGACGAACCAGCAGCCGCCGCGGCCCCTCAGCGTGTCCGGCTTGGCGACCTCGCGCAGCCCCAGCACGGTCCCATAGAAGCGGCGCGCCTCGGCTTCGCCCCTGACGGGCATCGCCAGCTGGACGTGATCGAAGCCGAGCACGCCGATGCCCGGCGGGTCGGCGGTCGTCAACGTCGGATCCCCCGGACGGTGACCGTCAGCTGACGCATGGCCAGCTGATCGGGTCGGTGTCGGGCCAGGCGGCGGCGAAGGGCGGCGTCGAACCGGGCGCGGACGTCGGGCTCCAATCCGCGGACCAGGTCCTCCTCGTCGAACTCGGCCATGAAGCCGACGTATCCGTCGATGTCGAACGGGTGGACGAGCTCACCCGCGGTGGCGCGAACGGCGGCGAACCCGGCACGACGCATCTGGGCGGCCGCCGCCGCCGCGTCGCGCAGGTCGTCGTGGTCGTCGGGCCAGCCGCGGGGCTCCTCGCCGACCTCCACGAGGGCATCGTCGAAGTCGACATCGGGTGCCCAGATGGTCTCGTGGGTAAGCCACGAGACCCAGCCGAAGACGCCGCCCGGGCGCAGGACGCGATGGGCCTCGCGGAGGGCGCGGAAGCGGTTGGGCACGAGCTGCAGCACGAACGACGACACCGCCACGTCGATGCTGCCGTCGCCGAGGCCGAGGTCGTCGGCGAACGCCACCCGCAGCTCGAGGCGGTCGCGCTGGGCGGCTGTCAGCGAGCGGTCGGACTCGGCGGTGGCCATGGCGATCATCCCGCCCGACCCGTCGATCGCCGTGACCCGGACCCGGGGCCAGCGCCGGAGGATGGCGATCGCCAGTGTCCCGGTACCCGTTCCGACATCGAGGACCGACGTCGCGCCGGCCTCGATCGCGTCGGCGACCTCGTCGAGGATGGTCACGGCGGCCGGCGCGATGATCGGCGCCCACCAACGGCCGTAGCCCTCGGCGATCCGGTCGTAGCGCTCGGCCTGCTCGGTCATCACGGCCATCGTGCCATGGGTCGCCCGGCCTGACATGCGCAACACGGCGCGACGCCCGGTCGTCTGCGCTGAGCAGCCTGTTCCGAAGCCGATCCCTCGCCCGCCGCGCGACCGATCGCCCACGCATCCCACGGATTGCCGCCTCGCCGATCGCGGCGCCACACGGAGCCCTGCATGACCCGACCCGTCGCCATCCGGATCCTCGTCCTCGCTGCCGTCATCGGGCTCGTCGCCCAGGCGCTCCTCCTGGGCAACCTGCTCGGTGTCAATGCGCCGATCCTGGCCGTCGCCCTGCTCGGGGCGGCATTCGTCCTCCGGCCGGGCGGGCGCCGGATCGATCCGCTGGATCGCTGGCTGCCCGCCGCGGCGGTCGCGATCAGTCTCTCGATCGCCATCCGGGCGGACCCGGACCTGCTCGCCATCGACCTCGCGGCGGCGCTCGCCCTCCTCGGCGCGTCGATCGCGGCGATCGCCGGCGAGGCGGTGACGCGGCGGTCGGCCGTCCGGGTCGTCGAGCTGGGCTTCACCGTGATCGGCTGGGCCGGCGTCGGGATCCTGCGCGTGTCGGCCGCCACGCGACGGCCCGACCCGGGCCCCGACGGGGAGCGGGTGCTGGACCGCCTTCCGTCGTGGGCCGGACCGGTCGCCCGCGGCATCCTGATCGCGATCCCGCTCCTGTTCGTCTTCGGCAGCCTCTTCTCGGCGGCGGATGTCGCATTCGAGCGGTTGATCGGCCGGCTCTTCACCTGGAACCTCGACCTCGGCGAGCTGCCGATCCGCCTGTCGATCGCGTTCCTGATCGCGTGGGGCGTGGCCGGCCTGCTGGCCGTCGCCGCCGGCGCGCTGGACCGCGCCGCGGACGCCGTCGAGCCCCCGCCCGGTGAGCCGCTTCCGCAGTCGCTCGGTGCTGCCGCACTCGGCCTGCCTGATGCGACCCGTTCGGACGGGCCGTGGCCGCTACCTCGTCTCGGCGCGATCGAGTCGGCGACGATCCTGATCGCCGTCGACGTCCTGTTCGGGGTCTTCGTCATCCTCCAGGTCGCCTACCTGTTCGGCGGGCTCGACACCCTCGCCGCGACCGGCCTGCCCTACGCCCAGTACGCCCGGAGCGGGTTCTTCGAGCTCATCTGGGTCGCCCTGCTTGCCGGTGGGTTGCTGGCGACCGTCCACGCGATCGCGGCCCGGCGGACACCCGCGCTGGTCGGCGCGGGGCTGGCGCTCGCCGGTCTGACCGCGGTGGTGCTCGCGTCGGCACTCCTCCGATTGCGGATCTACCAGGACGCCTACGGCTGGACGGAATTGCGCTTCTACGTCCTCGCGACGATCGTCTGGCTCGCGATCGGGATCGGGATCACGATCACGCTCCTCTACCGAGACCGGATGCGCTGGCTCCTGCACGGACTCGCGATCGCGGCGGTCGTCGTCCTCGCCGGGATCAACATCGTCGGGCCGTCGCGACTGATCGCCGAGCAGAACGTCGCCCGGGTCGTCGATCCGTTTCTGGTTCCGGCGGACGGCAAGAGCGGGCTCGACGTCACGTACGCCGTTCGCCTCGGCGACGACGCGATCCCGGCCCTCGTCGCGGCGCTCCCGGCGCTCGACCCGGCCGACCGCGAAGAGCTGTTCCGCCGGCTCCTGTTGCGGCGCGTCACGCTGGACGAGGCGAGCGCGACCGGTTGGCCGTCGTGGAACCTCGGACGGGAGCTTGCTCGGGAAGCGCTCGCGACACTGCCGCCGCGGTAGGGCCCGCAGTCGCGGCGCGGAATGCCTGGCTCATTCCTGCGAGCTGGCGGAATCCACTCGCCTCGCCGAGACCTGGATGCGACCCTTCAGGCCTCCGGCGCCGGAGCGGGCGGGATCGCTGGTGCGCTCGGCTCAGTCGAGCCGATCGGCGGGTACCCGCCCGGGCGGCGCCAGCCGAGTCGACGGGCGACGACGAGTCCGACCAGGGAGAGGATGGCCAGTCCGATGAGGATCGGGACCCAGACGATCGCGAACACGATCAGGAGGCTCGCGATGCCCTGCCCAACCCCGATCAGCGTGGCCGACGCGCGATCCACCTCGGCCGCCGGATCCCACTTCGCGGCCGCCTCGGTGACGGCCACGAGCTCGGTCCCGAACGTGACCGTAAGGGTGGCCATCGCCGCCTGGTCCGAGAGGTTCGCCTGCTGTGCCGTGAGCTGCTCGATCTGACCGCGCGTGTCGGTCAGGCGGGCCTCGATCTCGAGCAGGTCCGACGTCTTCGCGGCCTTCTCCACGTAGCCGACGAGGGCGATCTCGCTGGCCCTCAGGTTGCGGATCCGCGCATCGAGGTCGACGAGCTGGCCGGTGACCTCGGTGGCGTCCGTCTGCTCGCCGACCTCGGT